>CAKKRN010000200.1:0-3734 GCA_919902745.1 Syntrophaceae bacterium
GGGGTGAAAGGGGAAGTGCGATGGAGAAAAAGGTGATCGGCAGACGGGACTTCATGAAATCGACGCTTGCGGGTTTCGGCGGATTTTACTTCCTGACGTTGAATGAGACGAAGCAGGAAGAAAAGCCATTCGATATCAAGGGGAAAGAGAAGAAACGGGTCTATCGAACCCTTGGGAGAACCGGGTTGAAGCTCCCGGTGATCAACATGGGGGTCATGAACTCGGACAACCCCAATCTCATCCGCACCGCGTTGGATTCCTGCATCCGGCTTCTGGACACCGCCCACGCCTACATGCAGGGTCGGAACGAGGAGGTGATCGGAAGCGTGATCAAGGGACGCCCCAGGGATTCCTACTACATCGGCAGCAAGGTAAGCCTGCCCCAGGATCTCGTGGTCTCCCTTGGACTTCCCGCGGAGCTGTGCGGCGATTGTTCACGGTGTCCGGTGAGATGTCCCAGCGGTTTCGATGTCAAGGCAAAAATCCAGGACATCGTCCGGATCCGTGAGATTCCAACGGAATATATCGTATGATATTCATTCATTGCGGAGAATGGATCCTTTCTGCAGGAGAAGGAAACCGATCATGATTGGTGACAGCGGAATCATTTCAAGAAGGCAGTTTATCATAACGACCGCAGCCGGCGTGGCCATCGGCCTGGCCGGCTATCCCCCTTTCTTGCGAGCGGCCGAGGAGGTGGATCTCGCCGTTATTTCCGGCGAGCCGGCCGCCGCAACCCGAAAGGCGCTGGAGGTCGTCGGAGGAGTCGCGCGCTTCATGAAGAAGGGGCAGCGCGTGATCATCAAACCGAATATGTCGTTTGCCAGGACACCCGATTTCGCCGCAACGACACATCCCCAGGTCGTCGTTGCGGTGGCCCAGGCCTGTATCGATGCGGGGGCAAGGGAGGTTCTGGTCCTGGATCATACGCTTCAAAGGGCTGAACTCTGCCTCGAGCGGGCGGGAATCCGGGATGCGTGCCGGAGCCTCCCGGGTGTCCACGTCCTTGCGCTGCAGGACCGAAAATTCTTCCGCGAGATCCGGATCCCGCAGGGGAAGGTTCTGGATCGGGTGGAGGTCCTCACGGATCTTCTCGACAACGCCGTGCTGATCAATGTTCCGGTCGCAAAATCCCATTCCACGACGGGCGTCAGCCTCGGGTTGAAGGGCCTCATGGGACTGATCTGGGACCGGGAGAGCTTCCACTTCCAGTTCAATATCAACCAGGGGATCGCGGATTTGGCAACGGTGATCAAACCTCAACTGACGATCCTGGACGCTACCCGGGCCATGGTCTCCGGCGGACCCGGCGGGCCCGGCGACGTCAAGAAGCCGAACCTTATCATTGCCGGCGCGGATCCGGTGGCGGTTGATTCCTATGGGGTGGGCATCGTTCCCTGGTATGGCCGGAACCTCAAGGGCCGCCAAGTGGAGCATCTGCTTGCGGCTCATCAGCGGGGCCTGGGGAAGATCGACGTGGAGAAGCTTAGAATCTACAAGGGAACCGTATGAGGAAAACCGTCCAGGCCCTGTCGCTTCTCCTCTTTACCGCCTTCTTTGCACTGGCCACCTATCGGCTCCCGGATTGGTTCCCGGCCGATCTGTACCTGCGGATCGACCCGCTGCTCGGGCTCAACGCCCTACTCGCTTCGCGGGAGATGATCGGCCGCGTCCTCTGGTCGCTGATTCTGATCGGAGCGACACTGGCCGTCGGACGGTTCTTCTGCGCCTACGTCTGTCCGCTCGGCGCCGCGATAGACGGCTTTGATTTTCTGCTGTTCCGGAAGGTCGGACGCGCTGTTCTGCGAACCGATTCGACCCTTCGCCGGTGGAAATATGTTTTGCTTTTCCTCTTTCTTGCCACCGCGGCGACGGGTGTTTCGCTGGTCTACCTCATGGACCCGATCGCCCTGCTGACGCGATTCTATACCTTTTTCCTCTATCCGCTGCTGATCACCATCATCAATCTTCTGCTGGATCTTCTCCGCCCGCTTTTCCAGGGCTTGGGATGGGCCACCCTCGCTCATCTGCACTATCCGCAACCCGTCTATTACATGATGGCCGTGACGCTGATGATCTTCGGGGCGGTGATCGCGTTCAACCGCCTGGCGCCGCGGTTCTGGTGTCGTTATCTCTGTCCGCTGGGGGCCTTGCTCAGCCTGATCTCGCCGCTCGGGGTGTTCAGGCGCCGGGTCAGCCCGGAGTGCAACCGATGCATGGTTTGCAGAGAGGGCTGCCCCATGGGGGCGATCGGTGAAGACCCTTTTAAAACCGGCTCCGCGGATTGCATCCAGTGCCGGGAGTGCGCGGGGATCTGCCCGCAGAAGGCGATCTCTTTTCCCGCCTCTTTTTCCGGGGTGGGCGAATATTCCGGCCCCGATCTCTCCCGCCGGGGGTTTGTCTACTCCGTTGGCGGCGGGCTGACCCTCGGTTTTTTGTCGCTCCGGACACCTTTTACTTCTCTTCAGGGCAAGCGACAGCTCATTCGACCTCCCGGAGCGCTTCCTGAAACCGCGTTTCTGCGCACCTGCATCCGCTGCGGGGAATGCATGAAATCCTGCGTAACCAATACCCTTCAACCCTCCCTCTGGGAATCGGGCTTTTCGGGCCTCTGGACCCCGAAGCTGGAACTGCGGATGGCGGCGTGCGAGCCGAACTGCAATGTCTGCGGGAAGGTTTGTCCGACACAGGCGATCCGTTCGCTGTCGATGGAGGAAAAGACCCATGCCAAAATCGGGACGGCCGTCTTGCGCAAGGAGACGTGCCTGGTCTGGGCCCAGAACAAGATGTGCCTGATCTGTGATGAGATCTGTCCGTACAACGCGATTGTTTTTCGACCCGTCGAAGGGTATCGACGGCCCGTGGTGATCGCGTCCCGATGCAACGGTTGCGGATACTGCGAGCAGCGTTGCCCGGTCAGGGGCGAATCCGCCATCGTCGTGGCGCCGGATGGAGAAATCCGCCTTGCAGAAGGTTCTTATATCCGGGAAGCCAAGAAGCTCCAGTTGGAATTCAAGCTTGACCCCGGCGACGACAAGTACCTCCTGGAGGAGTCCGGATTCAAGGTCGAACAGGGGTCGAAAGAGGAGAAAAGCGTTCCCGCCGACAAGCCGATTTCCCGGAAGCCGAAAGGGTTTTTATGAACCGGCGACTTCTGAAGACCCTTCGGAAGTCGCTTGGGGTGAGCGGAAGCTCGCCCCGGGCAAGCTACAGTCCGTCATCTGTTCCCTTGAGACGTACGGCCCGGATGAAACGCTTGTTGAAATAGGGCGTATCCAGGTTGTCCACACGCACCCCCCTCTTCCGCGAGGCGGCGTGGACAAATTCGTTGTTGCCGATGTAGATCCCGACGTGACCAAGCCTCCTTCTCGTGTTGAAAAAGAGGAGATCCCCTTCGCTGAGGTCGCTCCGCGCGACGCGCATCCCGACACGGGACTGTTCATTGGCCGTCCTTGGGAGGTCGATGTCGAAGAATTGATAGATCTTCTTGACCAATCCCGAGCAGTCGATCCCCTTGGCCGAGAAGCCTCCCAGGCGGTAGGGGGCGCCGAGAAACCCCATCGCCGCCTTGATGAGCAGCTTCGGTTCGTCGGGGCTGCTCCATTTGCCGAGAAGCGCCGCGTTTTCCTTCTTGCGCCTCTCGATCTCCGCCCAGGCCTCATCCGGGGTGAGAATGGCGCCGTCCGCCCCTTCCGTTTCGGCTTCATCTCCCGTATATTCGGCCAGCAACTCCG
>CAKKRN010000200.1:3834-6033 GCA_919902745.1 Syntrophaceae bacterium
CAAGGAGAGCTTCTGCCCGATCTTCAGGGCGCTTCCGGGAAGACGGTTGATCTCCCGCAGCTCGGCTATGGAAACCCCCGTCTTCCGTGCGATACCTGCGAGCGTATCCCTTTTCTTAACCACGTAGACTTCCCCTTGTCGGAGAGGGGACGGTATTGATTTGGAGACATTTTTGATCTTCGGAGAGGGGATGATGAGGGTTTGATTTGCTTTGAGGCTGCTGCCCTTCATCTGGTTGGCCGCCTTCAGCGCGCCGGGGGTAACGCCGATTTTTCCGGCAATACCCGTGAGGGTGTCCCCATGCTGAACCCTATACGTTTCTTTGGCCAGAAGATCCCCGCAGATCGCGAGGGAGGTAAATAGGATGCTGAGTCCCATCCAGAGAAAAATTCGCCGTCTCATCATTGAAGTGCCTCCTCATGGGTATTCGGGAGCTGCCTCTGCTAAAACGGTGCACAGTTTCGCCGGTGGATGACAACCTGCACACGGGAACCGACCCGCCTTCTATCGGAATTGTTGTGGGAAGTCAACCCAAATTTTCCCGGATCTTCTTTTTGCCGCTATTTCATCCGAAAATGTGACCTCAACCTGATGAAATCATTGCATTCAGATTCCCACCCCCTTCAAGGAGAGGGCCAGGGTGGGGATGGGGTAGCCCAGCAATTCTCATCTCCCTCTGTGACGGCAAGCCGTCATGCGCGTTTCACTTATCGCTGACGCTCTTCCGCTTTCCAATGGGTGTAAAATGAGGTATGTTCCGCTGATCCGGCGGCATGGACAAGGCCGGTTGAGGATTGTGAGAGATGTGGAAAAAATGGACCCGGCGTGCCGCGATTCTGTTGGCGGCGGCCTTTTTATTGAACATCGCGTTTTATCTTGTCTATCCTGACGTTTCCCGACTCAAGCGGGAGCGTCCCGCGAAAACCGCCTTCATGGCGTATCGGGAGGGGCAATGGCAGAAGGCCGGTCTCCAAAGGCGTATCCGCCAGGAGTGGGCGCCGCTCTCCCGGATCTCCCCCTATGCGGTTAAGGCGGTCATCATCGCCGAGGACGATAAGTTCTGGTCCCATGAGGGGTTCGATTTCGGGGCGATCCAGAAGGCGATCGAGAAGGACCTTCAGAAGAGGCGCTTCAAGGCGGGGGGGAGCACGATCAGCCAGCAGCTCGTGAAGAATCTCTACCTCACCCCTGCGAAAAACCCCGTCCGGAAACTGAAGGAGGCGTTGCTCACCTGGCGCCTGGAGCGGAACCTCTCCAAGCGGCGGATCATCGAGCTCTACCTGAACGTTGCGGAGTGGGGGGAGGGGATCTTCGGGATCGAGGCGGCCGCCCGCCATTATTTCGGGAAAGGCGCCGATGCCCTGACGGCGCGCGAGGCGGCCGCACTCGCCGTGGTTCTGCCCAGCCCGCTGCGCTACCACCCCGTGGAGGGAGGCCGGTATGTGGAGAGCCGGACGGAGGCGGTCTACCGGATCATGGTCCGCAGGGGAATCGTCATTCCCGAATACGAAGAGATGCTCAACGAACCTGCCGGAAACGGACAGCCGCCGATGCAGTCGACGGGCGATGCCGCAAACCCGGGTGCCGCGGGAGCTCCGGGCGGCGCGGACGGTACGGATGGCCGAGACATCGGGATGGAAACGCCGCCGGTTGGCGGCGCTGAAGGAGAAAAAGCGCGACAGACCCCTGCGGACGTCAGGAAATAACCGTCTGGATGAAGAGCAGCGCCCCGACCAGGACGAGGATGATGTGGATGTACCGGTCGAAGCGTCCCTGCGGGATGGTCCGGTTGAGGCGGTTCCCGATCCAGATCGACAACAGGAGCAGCGGCAGAGAGAGCAGGAAATACCAGCCGACCGACGGCGTCCAGAGCCCACCCAGCCCGTGACCGGCGATGATGATCACGTTGGACGGGAAAAAGTAACCCTGGAGGTTTGCCCGGAAACGGTCCGGGGGCCATCTCCGGATGGTGCCGTAGATCACGATGGGGGGGCCGTTGGAATTGAAGGCGCCGCCCAGAATGCCGGCGATAAAGCCAAAGGGATAGGCGGCCCATTCGCTCCTCAGCGTAAAAAGACGTGGCCTGAAGAGGCAGTAGAGAGAAAAACCGACGACGATGAGGGCGAGGATGATCTTGCCCGTGTTTTCGTAAGGCCCCTTGAGGAGGATGAGACCGAGGGGGATCCCCGGGATGGTGGC
>CAKKRN010000201.1:0-6186 GCA_919902745.1 Syntrophaceae bacterium
TCCTCACTTTTTACATCCACCAGACAAACAAGGGGAAAATCCTCTTCCAATTTAACGAGAATCAACTCCAGATTGCCCGGCAGACCGCCATCCAAATCGAATCGTACCTCCGTTCCCGTTCCCATGATCTCCGGAGGCTTTCCTCTTCTGCCGCCCCGCAGGATCCTGACAGGAAAAGGATGGCAGCCGATATCCAGTCGGACTTCGAACACTTAAAGAAGATTAAAATTAAGGAGATCTCTCTTTTTGACGGAAAAGGAACCGCCGCCTATTCCACAACCGCGGGTGTTAGAGGAGAAAATCATGCCAAATCAGATTTCTTCTCCTGGGCAACGGACCCGGTAAGCAAGGGGTCGGTCTGGATTGGGTATGAAAAGGCGGAGGGACGGCGCATACCCGTGACTGCAGGAAGCCCCGCTTCTCCCCATTTTGGGATTTTGCTTGTCACCCCATTGTATCGGGAATCCGCCGCCGGCAGTAAGCAAAAGCCTGGAGGAAAATTCGCCGGCGCTCTCATGTTCAAGGTCGATCTGGAGGGAATGCTCGCCGAGCGTTCGCTCTTGTTCACATCGATGATGAAATTGCACCGCTTATGGATCATGGACAGGGACGGAACGGTTTTGCTGCAATCCGAGCACCCGGAGATGTTGATGAAAAGCATCCGGGAAAAGGATGAGACATGTCAGCAATGCCATCCTTCCTTCGACCATGTTGAGACGATGCTGGGGAAAGCGGAAGGCGTCACGGAATATCAACTGAAAGGAAAGCAAAGGAAGGTCGCGGCCTTTGCTTCGATGTCCTTTGAGAACGCCGCGTGGATCGTCGTGGTGAATGCGCCGTTGGACGAAGTGACGGCTTTCGTGCGGGAAGACCTCAAAGAGACCCTCTTGCTCCTCGGCATCCTGGTGTTCGTCCTGGGCATCGCCTTTTTCTTGGCTTACAGGAACTACCGCGAGAAAGTGGACCACGAGACGGCTATCAATACATTATTGAGCATCTCATTATTGAATATCCATCTTGAAGAACAATTGGCCAAGATGTTTGAGATCATTATTTCCATTCCCTGGCTTAAAGTGGACGCGAAGGGATGTATCTTTCTGGTCAAAGAGAAATCCGACGTGCTGGTTATGGTGGTCCAAAAGGGACTCGACCCATCGTTGGTGACAATATGTGCAGAAGTTCCGTTTGGCCGCTGTATCTGTGGTCGGGCCGCCCTGACAGGAGAAATCGAGTTTGTCAACAGCGTTGATGAGCGCCACGACAATCGATACGAGGGTATTTCTCCTCACGGTCACTACTGCGTTCCGATCAAGCTCCATGACAAAGTACTCGGGGTGCTGAATCTGTATTTGAGAGCCGGACATCGCCAAGACAACAGGGAAGAGGATTTTCTCAAAGCGATAACGGATGTAATGGCCGGTATCATCGAGCGAAAGCGGGCGGAAGAAAAGATTCACCTGCTTTCTTATTATGATGGCTTGACCGGTCTGCCGAATCGCACTTTTTATAAGGAGCTGATGCAGAGATCCATTGAGCATGCTAAACGCCATAAAGAGATATTTGCCCTTATTTACATCGGATTGGATAATTTTCAGCGGATTAACGATACGCTCGGGCATAGCATCGGAGATCTCCTGCTGAAGGCCGTTGCTGACAGACTTGCCGGCTCTTTGCGAAGGAGCGATTACGTTGCCAGATCAGATGAAGGTGAAACAACGAATGTCGTCTCTCGGGTGGGTGGAGATGAGTTTATCGTATTGGCGCATGATCTCACCCAGGTTCAGGATGCCGCAATAGCTTCCCATCGCTTACTAAAGGAAATATCCGATCCCTATGATCTGAACGGTCACGAGGTATTTATTACCGCCAGTATCGGCATTTCCCTGTATCCCGATGACGGAGCGGATGTTGACGACCTCCTGAAAAACGCCGATACTGCCTTGGAGCATGCAAAAAAAGAAGGGAAGAACAACTATCAATTCTACTCAAGATCGATGAATTCCTCTGTTCTGGAACTCCTGACGCTGGAAAACGACCTGCACAAGGCCCTGGAGCGAAACGAACTGGTGCTCTACTACCAGCCGAAGGTGGATGCGGCATCAAGAATGGTCAAGGGAATGGAAGCGCTTATACGCTGGAAGCATCCCGATAGGGGCTTGATTCCGTCCATGCAATTTATTCCCCTGGCCGAAGCAAGCGGCCTCATCGTACCCATCGGAGAGTTTGTGATACGCACCGTCTGTATGCAAAGCAAACAATGGCAGGAAGCCGGTTACAAACAGATAAACATTGCCCTGAACGTATCGAGTCGCCAGTTTGATCAACAGAACCTGATAGAAATAGTTAAGGAGGCATTACAGGATGCCATGATTCCTCCCCAATGCCTGGAGTTGGAAATAACGGAAAGCACCATTATGCGGAACCCGGAGAAGGCTGTGCGGACCCTGACTGAACTAAAAGCGATGGGGATACAGATTGCGATTGATGATTTCGGCACGGGATATTCTTCGCTGAGCTATTTGAAACGGCTGCCGCTGGATTTTTTAAAGATAGATCAGTCCTTTGTCAAGAGCCTGGCGTCCGACCTCAGCGATCAGGCAATCGTCAGGGCGACGATCGCTATGGCGCACAGCCTGAATTTGAAGACCGTTGCCGAAGGTGTGGAGACAGAGGAGCAGTTGTCCTTCCTGCAGGAACATGGATGCGACGAAATCCAGGGCTACTTGTTCAGCCGGCCTTTGCCGGCAGAGGAGATCCCGGGGATATTGGCAAAAGGATACCTATAGACCAGGAAGGCGAGGGGAATAAAAGCGTCCCGCCGGCGCCGGCGGAACGCTTTCGTCCATCGTGGAAACGGTGGCGTTGACAACCTTACTTCTTTGCCTTCTTTTTCCCCTCGGCCTTGTCAGGGGCGGCGGCCAATTCCTTGAAGGCGGCTTCCCATTTTTCGATGACGCCCTTCAGTTCGCCCGCCTTGGCCTTTGCAGCGACTGCATCGGCGGCGATCATCTCTTTGGCGGCTTTCAGGTTTTCCCCGAAGGCCTTGGCATCCGCGGTCCATGCCTCTTTCTTATCTTTCAGCTTCTTTTCGACCTTCTTGGCGACCTCCTCGGTACCCTTCCAGGCCGCTTCGACGGCGGCCAGGGCGGCGGTCGCTTCGTCGGCGACGGCCTTCTTGCCCGCCTCCACGGCGCCGGCGGCCTTCTCGAAGCCGGCCTTGGCGTCCACGTAAACCTGTTTGGCTTCCTTGTACTTCTTCTCCTTCACCTGGGCCTCGGCCGCCTCCCAAAGCTTCTTGGCGGCATCCAGATCGGCGGCGGCGTACTTGTCGGCGCCCGCGGCCACTGCGGCATCCATGGCCGCCTGGGCGGCCTTCTGTTCCGCCTCCGGGGGCTTCGAACAGCCGATGAAAACCAAAACCAGCGCAAGAACCATCATGAACGATACCGAGAACTTGAAATGCTTCATACCTAACCTCCTTAGTTGAATGATTATAATGGCTTCCGGTGCGAAACCGATGTTGTTATATACCTTTCTCCGGCGTTGTCAAGATGGATGTTTGGAAAATCATGGGCAGAATCACGGAGAGCAGGGCGATGCCCCACATGGCGAGGCAGAGGGGCGACGCCCAGAGGCCGCTTGCGTCACCCTGGGATATGATCAGCGCCTGCCGGAAGGATCTTTCCATGACCGGTCCCAAGACCAGTCCCACCACCAGGGGGGCCGGTTCATAGTCGAATTTGCGCATGACATAGCCCAGGACGCCTGCGCCCAGCATCACCCAGACGTCGAAAAGGGCGCCGTTGTCCCCGTAGGCGCCGATCGCGCACAGAACCAGGATGATCGGCATCAGATAGTGGTTGGGAATCCGGACGATCTTGGCAAATACCCCCACCAGGGGGAGATTCAGGATCAGCAGCATCATATTGCCGAGATAGAAACTCCCGATCACCCCCCAGAAGACATCGGGCCGGTCTCGCAGCAGAAAGGGACCCGGGGTGATGCCGTGAAGAAGCATCCCCCCTAACAGGACGGCCGTCGCCGGGGTGAAAGGAAGCCCCAGGGAGAGCAGCGGGATCATGGCGCCGCCCGCCGCCGCATTGTTGGCCGATTCGGGACCGGCCACCCCTTCAATGGCGCCTTTCCCGAAATCCTCCTTGTGTTTGGAGATCGATCGTTCCAGGCCATAGGACGCAAATGAGGCCATGGTCGCCGCCGGTCCGGGCAGAAGGCCGATCAGAAACCCCAGCACCGATCCCCGGGCGATCGGTCCGACGGAACGTTTCATCTCCTTCCTGTTGGGATAGAGTTCGCGGAATCGGACCGGCAGAACCTCGATCGGTTTTTCCTTTGCGGCCATGACGGTGAGGACCTCCGCCACCCCGAAGAGGCCGGTGGTGATCGCAATGAAGCTGATTCCCCCCTGGGCGGCTTCGATGCCGAAAGAGAAACGTTCCAGGCCGCCGATCGGATCCATTCCCACCGTGGAGAGGATCAGGCCGATCATGATCAGGATCAACGATTTGCTGCGGGATTTCCCGGTCAGGTTGGAAAGCAGCACGACTCCCAGCACGGTCAGGACGAAGTATTCCGCGGGACCGAAGGCCAGGGCGGACCGGGCCAGAAGGGGGGCGAAGAATTGCAGGGCGATCACGCTGAATGTTCCGGCGACAAAAGAGCCGATGGCCGAAATGGCGAGCGCCGCCCCGGCGCGTCCCTTTCGCGCCATCGCGTAACCGTCCAGGGTCGTGACGACGCTCGCCGGTTCTCCGGGGACATTGACCAGAATCGAGGTCGTGGAGCCCCCGTACATGGACCCGTAGTAGATTCCCGCCAGCATGATCAGCCCGGCGGTCGGGCCGAGCTTCAGGGTCAGCGGGATCACCATGGCCATGGCTGCCGCCGGTCCAAGGCCCGGAAGCACCCCGATCAGCGTGCCGAGGAGCGCGCCGAAGAAGCAGGCCGCGAAGTTGACAGGTTCCAGCGTCGTCAGCAGAAAGGATAGGACACCGTGGTCAGCCATTTTTAAAAAACTCCCCTCTAAAACAGGACTCCCCTGGGAAAGGACAATTTCAGCCAGACCTCAAAAAGAAGATAGCAGAAAAGGGTAAGCCCCGCGGAGAGGGCAATGGGCCTTCCCCAATCCTTTGTCTCCGTGAGTCTGCTGGAGATGATCCCAAAAAGAAAGGTGGAGACGAAGAAGCCGATCCATTGCATCATAAGCAGGTAAAGGATGAAAATGGCGATCATCCGGATGGCCTTTCCTTCACCGCTGTTCCGGAGAAGGGATTCCCTCACGGATCGGCCGCCGTCCCGCTGTTCTTCCCGATGGTCCTTCCGTGTGGATTTCCAGAGGGCCCGAACCAGTTGCCCGACGCCCAGGATCGTCAACACCGCTCCCAGGATCAGCGGAAAGACCGCAGGGCCGGGACTCTCCCACGTGTCCAGCGGATATCTGGTGGTGTAAGACAGGAAGACGGCGCCAAACAGGATCACCACCAGGTTGCTTGCAATCTCTTTTCGAGTCGTCATCGATCGTTCTCCGTTATGCACCCCCTCCCCGGACTCTCGGAAGGGATGCACGGAACCGGCGCTATTTCAAAAGGCCTGCGCCTTCCATGATCTCCCGCGTTTCCTTGTCGACGGCCGCGACAAACTTGGCAAAAGCCGCCGGGGCAAGGTAACGCGGCGTCGATCCGAGCGAAGAGGCAAAATCGATCCATTCCTTGCTCTCCACGGCCTTTTTGACCAGCGGGCTCAATTTGTCGACGACCGTCTGGGGCGTTCCCTTGGGGGCGGCGATGCCCCGCCACTGATCGAACTCCAGGGCGACGCCCGACTCCTGCATCGTCGGCACATCCGGCCAGATGTTGATGCGCTTCTCGCTGCTGATGGCCAGGATCCGTACCTCCCCGGCCTTGACCTGGCTGAAGATCTCGGCGGGATGCTGGCTCGAGGCGCTGATCTTCCCCCCCATCAGGGCCGCCACGGCCAGGCCGGTTCCGAAGGGAACATGGGTAATCTGCAGGCCGGCTTTGGCTGCCATGGCCACCGGCACCATATGGGTCACACTGCCCATTCCCGAGTTGCCCATCGTGATCTTGCCGGGGTTGGCCTTGCCGTAGGCGATCAACTCCTTCAAATCCTTCCAGGGGGCGTTCTTGCCGACGGCGATGGAAACCGTCT
>CAKKRN010000201.1:6286-9396 GCA_919902745.1 Syntrophaceae bacterium
AACTCCTTCAAATCCTTCCAGGGGGCGTTCTTGCCGACGGCGATGGAAACCGTCTCGACGCCGACCCCGGCGATCGGTTCGAAGGCTTTGTAGTCATAAGGGACCTGTTTGCGGGCCGCCAGGGTGTTGATGGCGCCGGAATACCAGATCAGGGTCTGGCCGTCGGGTTTGGACCGATGCACCTCGTTGTAGGCGATGGCCCCGCCGGCGCCGGTCACGTTGCGCACGACCATGGGTTGTCCAAGATCCCGGGAGATGATCTCCGCCAGCTTCCGGGCCTGGATGTCGGCCGCGCCGCCCGCGCCAAAAGGATTGATCAGTTCCACCTGCTTGACCGGCCAGACATCCGCCGCGGAAGCGGAACCGATGCCCCATGCAAACAAAACCGCCACGAAAAACAGGGACGCCGCAATCAGGCCGCTTCTGAAAACATCCGTTCTTTTCTTCATTTCCTTTTCTCCCTTCATCATATTGAATCCGTTTTTCTGTTGACCGGTCTATACCGTAGCCCAGGCCTCTTTGATTACCCGTTTCGTGTTGGCAATGACGACTTCCGATGTCTCCTCCGCCAGGAGCGGTCTCACCTCCGCGCTGAGGACGGGCCTCTTGTCGGGATTGAGGAGCTTCAGATCGAGCAGAAGCCGGAAATAGTCCCTCACCTGGGGGGTGTCGATCTCGCCGCCGGGCATGCCGAACCGGGGTTGGAGATCCCCGTAACCCGGGTGCCGCTTGTCGCGGAAGGCGCAACTGCCGATGTGGAAGTGCATGGGAAACCCCTTCACGAGGGGAATGGCATCTTCAGGGGTTTCTCTCAGGAGCGGGAAATGGGAGAGGTCGGCCAGGACGCCGAAGTTGCTGAAATCTCGGTTCACCTCCGCCGCCACGTCGGCCGCATCCCGGAAATGGCCGATCAGAAAGCACTTGTCGATGTCGTAGTCGAAGACCTTCATGTAGATCCCCATGGGACCCTGCTCTTTGGTGTACTGGCAGATCTCCTTGAGCGAATCGATAAGGATCTTCTTAGCTTCCTCCTTCTTCTCCTCACCGGGATGCTTTCCGGAAAAGACCCTCATGCAGGTGGCCCCGAGCTGGAACGCCTCATTGACGCCGTTTTTCATCGCACTCATTGCCCTCTTCCGCTCCTTGGAGTCGAAGTCGTTGATGTTAAGTTTCAGGGCGAACATCCGGGGCTGATTTGCGTAACAGACCTCCATATGCGAGGTCTCCAGAAGCTTTGTCGCCTCGTGGCGCACCTTGGGGTCCTTCATCCACCCGACCTCCACGGCCGTCCAGAAATCGTCCTCGACGATTTTCCGCAGCGTTTCCACGATGGGTCCTTCTCCAGTGGTCGCCTCCGGGTAGGCCTTGAAATGGACGATCCCCAGTTTTATGTATTTGTAAATCGAGAAATTTTCCATGGCGTCTCCTTTCATAAATAACCAATGTGTGCCTCATGACACCCTGATCACCACCTTGATTGCATCTTCGATCCTTCCGCGGAAATATTTGAAGGCGGTCGGGACCTCCTCCAGGGTAAAGGTATGCGTGTGCATGAGCTTGGCGTCGAATTTTTTCTGTGTCATGAGGGCGGCGGCGCGGTGCGTCGCGCTGTTTCCTTCGCCCCGGATGCCGTACACGTAAATGTTGTTCCGGACCAGCTTGGCCAGATCCACCGGAACCGGCTTCCCCGGAAAGGCGGCAAGGCAGATCCGGCCGCCCCGGTTCACCATCGCCATCGCCTCGTTGAGCGCGTTGGGCGCGCCGGAACATTCGATCACGTAATGGACCCCCTTGCCGCCGGTGATGCGTTTCACCGCCTCAACCGGGTTTTCCGTTCCGACGTTGATCACATGGTCCGCGCCCAGTTTGAGCCCAATGTTTAACCTTGCGTCACGGGTTCCGGTGAGGATCACGGGCTCGGCGCCCAGGGCCTTGCCGACGGCCACGCTCATGAGTCCGATCGGGCCCGGGCCGGTCACGACAAGGCCTTCCCCCGCAATGAGTCCTCCCAAAACGTCGAGGCCGTACATGGCCGTACCTGCCGTCACAATCAGCGTGGCCTCCTCGTCGCTTATCTGATCGGGCACATGGATCAGCGTGTTGAGATGATTGACGGCATACTGGGCGAAGCCGCCGTCGGTCGTGAAACCGTTTGCCCTGTGCCCTTTCTGGTGATCACCGTAATTCTGGCCGTAATTGAGGCAGGAAGTGTACATCCCCATGCGGCATCTCTCACAGCGTCCGCAGCCGGCGTGTATCTCGACGGCGACGCGATCCCCGATGGCGTATTCGTCGATACCCGCCCCGAGCTTGACCACGGTGCCCATATATTCGTGGCCCGGCGTGAAATTCTTGTTGAAGGGGAGGCCGCCCCGGATCCATGCGGGCAGACCTTTGGTGATGATCTCCACGTCCGTGCCGCAGATGGCGACCGCGTCGATCCGGATCAGAACCTCGGCTGGACCCGGTTCCGGGACGGGCTTTTCCGTGAGCCGAAGCTGTTCGGGATCGTCGAGGACCCATGCCTTCATGGTCTTGGGAATGGAGAGGCTTTTTGCTTGCGTTGATGCTGTCATGATGGTCGTCCCTCCTTAGCGGATTTTGATCTGGCTGGCGATAAAGGCGATTTTAGCCGTGTCTTCAGTCAGATCCGAGAGATAGAAAGAGGTTTTGAGATCCGGCGCTATTGCCAGAATGCCGTGTTCCTGCATCAGAAGGACCCGGGCGGTAGGGTATTTCAGGAGACCCGCCTTGACATACTCGTAGAGCTCTGTCGAACCTGACATCGCGCTTTCGATGCGGGGTACCTCCTTCAGGACGGCCTGGGCCGAAACCGTGACCATGGGGAGCCTCTCCACCACGTTCGAGTAGGCCGTCGCATAGGGGGGATGAACGTGGGAGACCGCCCCCGCCTCGGGGCGGAGCTGGTAGACCGCCAGATGGAAGGCCGTCTCCTTGGAGGGCCGCAGGCCGCAGGGATTTTCGATGATGGCGCCGTCGATCTTCATCAACAGGTTGATCTCGGGTTCGATATCCCCCAGGCAGACGCCGGTCGGCGTGATGAGGGCGGTGTCCGTGCCGGGAATCCGGACGCTCAGGTTTCCCCCGGT
>CAKKRN010000201.1:9496-12553 GCA_919902745.1 Syntrophaceae bacterium
AGAAAAATCCGATTTCCCGCACCGTCGTAAAGGACCCCGCCGGGGGCGCCATAAACGGACCATCCCTTTAGCGGAATCAAAATGGCCGTTGGTCCCACGGCGGCGTTCAGCCGTTCGGCCATCACCCGGCCCACCTCGGCCATCTCGCACCGGGAGACCTTCACGTTGGCGTTGTAGGGGTTGTGCATGTAGGTCTTTCGTTTCCGCAGCCTCATGGGGATGGATTCCCGGGGGCCGAAGCAGAGATACTCCAAGCCTCCCGTGGAGACCACCTGGGGGATCCCCTTTTGGCCGGCCGTGGTCATGCGGCCGGGATTGACGGGCTGGTAGATCCCGGCGCCAACGACCTCCTCGGTGAGTTCGTGCGGGGTCAGATCGAGGACCCCGTGAATCATGCCTTCGGCGATCAGCTCCTCCATGGCCGATCCGCCGGCCCCCGAGGCGTGAAAGGAGACGGCCTGGAAACCCTTTTCCCTGAAGATCCTCACAGCCCGGCTCGCCGCGGGCTCGGTGTTGCCAAGGGCAGTCACGGCAATGGTCCTTTGACCAGGCGTTGCAACGATCCTCGCCCCATGTTCCGCCATTCCGACGACGGCCGCCACGGCATTGGCGAGGATGGAGGAGATGACCGGATTGGCGCCTCCCAGGAAGTCGCCCACCGAAAAGACCACCCCGATGTCCTTGTTTCCCACATAGGGACGGATGTTTCCGGAGGCGACCGTGGAGACAAGATACTTGGGGAATCCGAAGGGCAGACCCTGCATCGCCATGGACGAAACGGCCGATCCCTGGTTTCCCCCCAGGCCGATCACCCCATCGATCTTTCCTTCGAAAAAAAGAAGGGAAAGGAGCTTCCGCGCCCCTTTTCCCATGATTTCCATAATTCGGTCCCTTTCGCCCGTCTTCAGCAGGGCCGCGAGCTCCCAGCCCCCCTGACGCGCCACTTCCCCGTTATCGATATCCGGTCGGACCCCGGGCGGACCCAGGGGGCCGATATCGATGATCGTGGCCGAACAGTTCAGGTTTTCGAGGCGCCCACGGATATAGGCGGCCTCTTCCCCTTTCGTGTCCAGCGTGGCCAGAATGGCGATGGTCCTTTTCCGGATCATTTTCCAACGCTCCCTTGGAAAAGCCTTTCTCCTACCCCCTCCAGAAACGGCCGGGCCAATCCCTCTTCTCCATGGGAACCTTGAAGTCGAACTTCTTCACCTCTTCCAGGAAAGCGGCCAGGTGGTTGCCGATCCGCTCGAAGACCGCGTGACCCTGTTCGACGCTGGCGCGCAGCGGGTTGCCGATCGTGGCGGTGTCCGAGTACTCGTGGTGGAGCATCGGGATGAAGATGTTTTCGGAACCCTGGAACTTGACGGTGTTGGTGCCGTCCGACTTGGTGAAGGCCGGGCCCATCCACTTCGGGGCGTGCGCGCGGTCCTGCTTGGCGCGCTCCATGAAGACCGATCCGTCGTAGTTCCCCCTGTCCTTCAAGTAGGCCATCGTGGTGGAGGTCTCCAGTTCGCCCGCGTGCCAGCCGGGGGTCTCCTCGGCGGGACCCGTCATCAGGTCGGCAACAACGGCGCAATCGCGCTCCGTGGGGGTCTTGTAATAGGCGCAGAAGCAGCCCGTTTCGGCCCGGAGCGTGCGCAGCGCGTCGCCCTGGGCGCCCATGTTGGTGCCGTGGTGGGAGACGAAGACCAGCTTGTTGAAGCCGGAGAAGATCAGGCTGCGGCCGATGGAGTAGAGGACCTGCCGGTAAATCTCGGTGGGCAGCGATATGGTGCCGGTTCCCCAGCCCGGTTCGCCCATGTGGTGGGGCGAAACGCCGAAGGGGAGCAGCGGCGCATAGAGCACCTTGGCCTTATTGGCTGCCAGCTCGACGCTGCCCATCGTGGTGTAAGAATCGACTCCCAGGGGGACGTGGTGCCCGTGCTTCTCGAGGCTGCCGACGGGGATCATGACCGTGTCGTTGCCGGCCTTGATGGAGGCGGCGACGTCGGTCCACGGCAGCTCCAGCAGATCGTACTTCTGTACATTTGTCATCTTGGTTCTCCTTTTCATTTTTTACTTGCCGATGGGTTGGATATTTTTTGGTAAACCTGTTCCACTTTGGTCATGGCTGAAAAACACCTTGTCAATAGACGTCGCCGTGAAGGAAGGCGGCGGCGTTCCGGAAGAGGGCGAGCCCCATCCCCTCTTCCGGGAGTTCCTCTCGCGTCCAGCGGGGGTGGTTCGTCCGGTGGAGGTACGCCTCGGGGTGGGGCATCAGGCCGAAGATTCTGCCGGTCTCGTTGCAGATCCCGGCGATCCCGTTCACGGCGCCGTTGGGGTTCTCGGGATAGTCCATCGTCGCTTCCCGGCAGAGGGCGTCGCTGTACTGCAGCGCGATCAGTTTCTGCCGTTGGAGGCGTTCCAATGTAGCCGTGTCCTGCGGGACGAACTTCCCTTCGCCGTGGCGGACGGGTAGGTAGAGGCCCCGAAGCCCCCGCGTGAAAATGCAGGGGGAGTCGGAATCGACGCGGAGATAAACCCAGCGGTCCTCGAACCGCCCCGAGTCGTTGAAGATCAGCGTAACGGTCTGCCGGTCATACACGCCGTCCAGGCCGGGGAGCATCCCCAGCTTGACAAGGAGCTGGAAGCCGTTGCAGACGCCGAGGATCAGCTTTCCCGCCGCGATGAACCGGGCGAACTGATCGTACAGCCTCTCTTGGCCTCCGGCGACGGCCGCATGGAGGATTCGGTTCGCGCCGGCCTTGGCCGAGCCGAGGTCGTCGCCGTCCAGGAATCCGCCGGGCAGGTTCAGGAAATCATAGTCGTCGAGCCGCTTGGTTCCGCAGAGGAGCTCGCTGATATGGACGATATCGACCTTGTCGAAGCCGGCGAGGCGGCAGGCGTGGGCCATCTCCATCTCGCAGTTTGTCCCGTTTCCCGTGATCACGATCGCACTGATTTTCTTCGGCATTTCTTCTTACCTTTATCCCGCCTTTCAGCCTGTTGAAAAAGGCGCTGTTGCAGGCTGTTCAAAAATGTCCGGATGCAAGGCCCCCGAAATCCTGAGCCGTGAGG
>CAKKRN010000202.1:0-2499 GCA_919902745.1 Syntrophaceae bacterium
CGCAACACGCCCCGCCTTTTGACAATCTTGCACTTCTCGCAAATTTTCTTGACCGAAGAACGTACTTTCACGATCATGACTCCTTGAATCCGTCAAAGGCAGGTTATGGACCCCAGCCGCCTCTGCTATTTTGTCCTGTAAACGATTCTTCCCCGTGTCAAATCATAGGGGGAGAGCTCAACCGTAACCTTGTCGCCGGGCAGGATCTTGATAAAGTGCATCCTCATCTTCCCGGATATATGGGCCAGAACGCGGTGACCGTTTTCCAGTTCCACTCGAAACATGGCATTGGGCAGGGGCTCAACCACCCGGCCTTCAACCTCTATCGCCTCTTCTTTCGCCATAATCTCCATTCGGGGACAGATTTCAAATCTGTCCCCATGCCTCCGCTACTGCATCCGGCTCAGGATCTCCGGTCCGTTCTCCGTAATCACCACGGAATGCTCAAAGTGAGCCGAAAGTTTCCCGTCCTCGGTGACCACGGTCCATCCGTCGGGGAGAATCTTCACCCGGTAACCTCCCTCATTCACCATCGGCTCTATCGCCAGAACCATTCCCTGCCGGAGTTGGATCCCTCTCCCGCGCACCCCGTAATTGGGAATCTGAGGGTCTTCATGCATGTTTCTGCCGATTCCATGTCCGACAAAATCCCGGACGACTGAAAACCCGGCATCCTCGACCCGCTCCTGCACGGCAGCGGAGAGATCCCCCAGGCGGTTGCCCTCCCGCGCCTGCTCAATCGCGTCGTAGAGTCCTTCTTCGGTGACTTTCATCAGCCGCTGCGCCTCGGCTGAAACGGTCCCCACTGGAACCGTTATGGCGGCATCGCCATAATACCCCTTGTAAACAACCCCGAAATCGAGGCTCAGGATATCGCCGGAGAGAAGCGGCCGGTCGGACGGCATGCCGTGTACCACCTCGCCATTGACCGATGTGCAGAGAGCATAGGGATAACCGCGATATCCCTTGAATGCCGGACGGACCCGACTCTTTCGTGAAAGCGCTTCCGAAAGCCGGTCCAGTTCACGGGTGGTCACACCCGGCTTGACCTTTTCCCTCAGCTCCGCCAGGATCTCTGCAACAATGGCATTGCCGGTCCTGAGCTTTTCAATCTCATCCGGCAGCTTCAGGATAACCATGCCCATGATCCCCTGTTTTCGGCGGTCATGCCTGAATCAGCGTCTTCTGGCAATGCGTCCCTTCTTCATGAACCCTTCATACTGCCTTGTCAGCAGATGGGTTTCGATCTGTCCCGCCGTATCCAGCGCCACGCCGACGACAATCAGAAGGGCCGTCCCTCCAAAATAGAAAGGGACATTGAAAGAGCTGATCAGAAGACTGGGAAGCACGCAGACGACGGAGACATAAATGGCCCCCCCGAATGTCAGCTTCGTCAAGACGTCATCGATATACTCGGCCGTCTTCTTTCCCGGCCGGATTCCGGGGACATATCCCCCGTATTTTTTCATGTTGTCTGCCACATCCACCGGATTGAAGGTCACCGCAGTATAGAAGAAGCAGAAGAAAACGATGAAGGCCACATAGAGCAGTTCATAACCGACCCGCCCCGGAATCATCGCCTCCGCCACCGACTTCATCCAGGGATGCGGAATAAAATTGGCGATCGTCGCTGGAAACATGATGATCGAAGAGGCGAAAATCGGCGGGATGACCCCGGCCGAATTGACCTTCAGCGGAAGATGGGTCGACTGACCGCCGTACATCTTTCTCCCGACCACCCGTTTCGCGTACTGTACGGGGATCCGTCTTTGGCCGCTCTCAACGAAGACGATCACGCCGACCACCAGCACCATCAACAGGATCAGAATGATGATGAAGAAAATTCCCATCTCCCCCGAGTAGAGGAGGCGGAAGGTATTGATGATCGCCTCCGGGCCGCGGCAGACGATGCCGGCGAAGATGATCAGCGAGATGCCGTTCCCGATCCCCTTTTCGGTGATCTGTTCACCAAGCCACATGATAAATGCGGTGCCGGCGGTCAAGGTGATCACCGTCATCAGACGGAATGCCCAGCCTGTATTGATCACGATCGAAGACCCTGTGGGGCCCGCCATGTTTTCCAAACCGATGGCAATTCCAAAGCCCTGGATCAAGCTGAGAACAACCGTACCGTACCGCGTGTACTGCGTAATCTTTCTCCGACCCGCCTCGCCTTCCTTGGAAAGCTTCTCCAGGTAGGGGATCGCCACGGTCAGAAGCTGGAGGATGATCGATGCGCTGATGTAGGGCATAATCCCCAGCGCAAAGACCGAAAGATTGCTCAGGGCGCCGCCTGCAAACATGTCAAAGAGGCCGAGAAGAGAACCCTTGGCCTGCTCGAAGAAAGCGGCGAGCGCCGCCGTATCGATCCCCGGCGTCGGCACATGGGCGCCGATCCGGTACACCGCCAGCAAGAGAAAGGAAAATAGAATCCTCTTCTGGAGTTCCGGTATCTTGGAGATATTTTTTAAACCTTCTAACAAATCAGATGACCTCTAC
>CAKKRN010000202.1:2599-12910 GCA_919902745.1 Syntrophaceae bacterium
GCCGCCCGCGGCTTCGATCTTCGCCCTTGCCCCACGACTGACCTGATCGACATTGACGGAGAGGGCGAAATTGATCTCGCCATTTCCCAGGACCTTGATCCCATCCACGGCCCCCGATACCAGGCCGACCGCCGTCAGGGTGTCGCGATCCACGACGGACCCCTGCTGAAATCTCTTCAACTGCTCAATATTGACGATCGCGATGATGCGCCTCATCGGATTCTTGAATCCCCGCTTGGGCAGCCTTCGGGAAAGGGGCATCTGCCCCCCTTCAAAACCAGGACGGACACTGTGTCCGGAACGGGCGTTCTGGCCCTTTGCACCCTTGCCGGCCGTTCCCCCGTGTCCCGAACCATCGCCGCGACCGACCCTTTTTTTCTTTTTCCGCGAACCCTCCGGAGGCTTCAATGTTCCCAGATTCATTTCCCGTTCCCCTCAACTTCCACCGCAGCCACCAGGTGACCGACCTTCCGGATCATCCCGCGGATTTCCGGTGTATCATTCAGCACCACGCTTCGGTTGACCTTGCCCAGTCCCATTCCACGAACGACCCTGCGCTGAGCCTCCGGTCTGCCGATGCAACTATGAACCAATGTAATCTTGAGCATTTTACCCAAAGCCTGTTCCTCTCAGCCTTAATTATCGGCAATACCTTTGCCCCTGGCGGCAAGGATCTCGGATGGCGCCCTCAACTGGCACAGTCCTTCAATGGTCGCCTTGACCAGGTTGTGCGGATTATGCGATCCCAGGCACTTCGTCAGGATATTGCGAACGCCGGCCACTTCCAGCACCGCGCGCACCGCCCCTCCCGCAATCAGCCCGGTCCCTTCCGACGCGGGCTTCAGCAGCACCTTTCCGGCGCCGTAATGGCCGACAACGCTGTAGGGGATCGTCCTATTTTCTACTGCGACGCGGATCATCGCCTTCTTGGCCTGCTCCATGCCCTTGCGGATCGCCTCCGGGACTTCATGGGCTTTGCCAAGACCGGCGCCGACGGATCCCTTCCCATCGCCGACCACGACCACGGCGCTGAACCGGAAGCGCCGCCCGCCCTTCACAACCTTGGCCGTTCTGTTTATCGTAATCACCCTGTCGAGAAGTTCCAATTCTTCCATAATCTTCGTTTCCTACGATCATCCCTTCGCTGTGGTTTGTCTAATTGCAGGCTAAAACTTCAGTCCCGCTTCCCTCGCGCCGTCGGCCAAGGCCTTAACCCTTCCATGATAGAGAAATCTCCCGCGGTCGAAGACAACATCTCCGACACCAACTCCCTGAAGGCGTTTGGCCAGGAGCACCCCCACCGCCTTGGCCGCTTCGATCTTTTTTAAACCGGCGAGGGAATCCCCCAACTCCTTGCTTAGCGTCGAGGCTTCCGCCAGGGTCCTCCCGGAATCATCGGCAATGGCCTGGGCATAGATATGGACCGCAGACCTGAACACGGAAAGGCGGGGTCGCTTTTCTGTCCCAGTCACCTTTCCCCTGACCCTCATCTTCCGTTTTCTTCTGATCTTTTCAATTTTTTTCGTAGCCAATGTCCTACCTCATCACGGGGTGCGCCGGAACCGGGCCGGTCGCACCGGAAACTCAGGCGCCTACGGATTTGCCGACTTTGCGTCTGATCTGCTCGCCCAAATACTTGATGCCCTTGCCCTTGTACGGCTCCGGCTTCTTCAGGCTTCGGATCTCCGCCGCCACGCGACCGACCAGCTGCTTGTCGATACCGGAGACCAAAATGTTGACCAGCTTATCGACCTTGATATGAACCCCTTCCGGTATCGGATATTCGACCGGAGCGGAAAAACCGATGATCAGTTTCAAGGTGCTTCCCCCGACTTCGGCGCGGTATCCGACCCCGGAAATTTCAAGGCTTTTCTCGAACCCGATGCTGACCCCCTTGACCATATTGGCCACCAGGGTTCGGACCAGTCCATGCAGGGATCTTTCGATTCTTCCGTCGGACGGCCTTGTGACCTCAACCACCCGGTCGCCCAGAATCACATCGACGCCGCCCGGCACTTCCAAGGAAAGCTTTCCCTTGGGGCCCTCAACCCTAATCACGGAATGATCCCGGCTTACCTTTACACCAGCCGGAATTTCCACGGGTATTTTACCAATTCTTGACATGGTTTCCTCTCCACACTCCCGATGCCTGTCCGCTCTTCACTTACCACACATTGCAGAGAAGCTCACCACCCAGGCTCAACTCTCGTGCCTCTTTATCCGTCATCACGCCCCTGGAGGTGGAAAGGATGGAAATTCCATAACCGTTCAGCACCTGAGGGATCTTCTCACTCTTCACATACACCCGTCGTCCCGGCTTGCTGACCCGTTGAATATTGGTAAGCACCGTTCTCTTTGCATCCGGGTACTTCAGATAGATCCGAAGCAGATCATGCGTTTGCGGATCCTTCTTGATGTCATAACCGCTGATGTATCCGGATTTCTTCAATACCTTCGCCATATTCAGATTGATCCGCGAGTTCAGCACATCCACGCTCTTGAAATGAACCCGGTTTGCATTTCTGATCCTGGTGAGCATATCCGCGATCGGATCGGTCATCCCCATATTGCTGCTCCCTTTCTACCAGCTCGATTTGATCATGCCGGGAATTTCCCCCTTCAGGGATAAATTCCTTAGGCATATTCTACACATATCAAATTTCCGGTAATACGCCCTCGGCCTCCCGCAAATCGGGCACCGGTTATAGCTTCTGACCGAAAATTTCGGTTTTCTGTTGGCCTTCACAATCAAGGATGTCTTTGCCACTCTTACCCTCCAGAGATATATCCTGCTGTTTCCTAGTTCCTGAACGGCATACCCATCAGTTTCAGCAGTTGTCTTGCCTCATCGTCCGTCTTGGCCGTGGTCACGACCGCAATATTCATGCCCCTGACCTTATCGATCTTGTCATATTCGACCTCCGGAAAGATGATCTGCTCTTTGAGACCCAGGGAAAAATTCCCTCTCCCGTCAAACGATTTCAGCGGAATCCCCCGGAAATCGCGAACACGCGGAAGGGCGACATTGACCAACCTGTCGAAAAATTCGTACATTCTCTCCCTGCGCAAGGTCACGCAGCAGCCGATGGACATCCCCTGACGAAGCTTGAAGGTCGCGATGGACTTCCTCGCCTTGGTGATGATCGGCTTCTGCCCCACGATCGCGGTGATCTCCGCCGCCGCGCTGTCCAGAATCTTGACGTTCTGAATGGCCTCCCCGAGCCCCATGTTGACGACGATCTTCACCATCTTGGGGACTTCCATCGCATTCTTGTAATGAAACTCCCTGGTGAGAGCCGGAACCACTTCCTTGGTGTAGTAATCTTTTAGTCTTGCCATTTTCCCTTTGCCTATGTATCCAGAATCTCGCGACACTTGGCGCAGACTCGCACCTTTTTCCCATCGTCCAGGATCTTGTATCCGACCCGGACACCGATACCGCACTTGCTGCACAGATACATCACGTTGGAAACGTGAATCGGCCCCTCCTTCTCAACGATGCCGCCCTTGCCCTTGGCATCTGGTTTCTTGTGTCGTTTGATGAAGTTTATCTTCTCGACAACAACCCGCTCCTTGTCGGCAATCAGGCTCTGGATCTTCCCCGTCTTCCCCTTCTCTTTGCCGGCGATCACCTTGACGGTATCCCCTTTTTTCAGTCGCTTTCCCAGCATCTGTTGTTCCTCAGTCGCTCTCTGTGGGGACAGATTTGAAATCTGTCCCCATCGCCTATAAAACCTCGGGGGCCAGGGAGATGATCTTCATGAACTGCTTTGCCCGGAGCTCGCGTGCGACCGGCCCGAAGATTCTCGTTCCGACCGGCTCCATCTGGTTCGTGATGAGAACGGCGGAATTATCATCGAACTTCAGGTATGAACCGTCCGCCCGCCTCACCTCTTTGACCGTTCTGACGACCACCGCCTTCATGACATCGCCCTTCTTCACCTTTGAATTCGGCAGGGCCTCCTTGACGGCAATGACGATGACATCGCCCAGGCTGGCAAATCGTCTCCTGGACCCTCCCAGCACCTTGATGCATGCCACCTTCTTAGCGCCCGAATTATCCGCTACGTTCAACACCGTCTGCATCTGAATCATAACAACACTCCATTGCGCTTCAGCACTCTACCTTGCCTTCTCCAGGATCTCCAGCATCCGCCACCGTTTGTCTCTGCTCAGCGGCCGGGACTCAACAATGAGAACCTTATCGCCCACCTGGCAGGCGTTCTGCTCGTCATGGGCCTTGTATTTTACATAACGCTTGATATACTTATGAAAGATCGCGTGCTTCACGAGCCTTTCCGCCCGGACTACGACCGTTTTATCCATCTTGCTGCTGACGACGACGCCCTGGATGGTCATCTTGTTGCTGCGTTGTTCCACTACTTTACCTCCTTTTCAACCAGAACCGTTCTGACACGGGCGATATCCCTGCGAACGTGGCCGAGCGTGGCCGGAGAGTCCAGTTGCCCGGAGGCATGGCGCATGCGGAGCTTGAAATAATCCTCGACAAGCTCGCGGTTCTTCTGCTGCAACTCATCCATGCTAAGATCTCTGATCTCTTTAATTTTCATCAGACATTTCCCTCGAAAGAAACTGGGTCCCGATGGGCAGTTTATGGGCCGCCAGCGTGAAGGCCTCCTTCGCGATCTCTTTTGAAACCCCTTCAATCTCATAGAGGACGACGCCCGGCTTGATGACCGCCACCCATTCTTCCGGGGCGCCCTTACCCTTTCCCATACGGGTTTCGGCCGGTTTCCTGGTCACGGACTTGTGCGGAAAAATCCGGATCCAGATCTTGCCGCCCCGTTTGACGTGCCGGGTCATGGCCACGCGCGCCGCCTCGATCTGCCGCGCTGTAACCCAGCCGCATTCGGTCGCCTGAAGGGCATACTCACCGAAGGCGACGGTATTCCCCCGTGTGGCCTTTCCACTCATCCGGCCCCGCTGCAATTTCCTATATTTAACCCTTTTCGGCATTAACATCGTTCAAAACCCCTGTTCTCGCTGCTTATTCGGATATGATCCTCCGGGACGCCGGCCTTTTTTTGAAAGGCCTACTTCGCCGCCTCTTTCTTGCCAGGCAATACCTCTCCGTGGAAAATCAGGACTTTGACACCGATCAGACCATAGGCCGTGTGGGCCTCCGTAAAACCGCAATCGATATCCGCCCTCAGGGTATGGAGGGGGACACGGCCCTCTCTGTACCACTCCGATCTGGCCATCTCCGCGCCACCCAGCCGGCCGCCACAGTTCACCCGGATCCCCTTTGCACCGAACTTCATCGCCGAGGTGACACATTTCTTCATCGCCCTGCGGAACGCGACGCGCCTTTCTAACTGTTGCGCGACATTTTCAGCCACCAGTTGCGCATCAATCTCCGGTTTGCGGACTTCAAGGATATTGATGATCACTTCGCTCTTCGTGATGGTCTCGAGATCCTTTTTCAGTTTTTCGATTTCGGATCCCTTCTTCCCAATAATAATCCCGGGGCGGGCCGCGTGAATATTGACTTTGGCCTTGTTGGCAGCCCTTTCGATTTCTATCCTGGAGATACCGGCGTGGTAGAGCTTCTCCTTCAGGAACTTTCTAATTTTCAGATCCTCATGGAGCAATTCGGAATAATTTTTCTCCGAAAACCATTGAGAACGCCACGTCTTGATACCACCCAACCTCAACCCGATCGGGTTAACCTTCTGCCCCAACCTCTCACCTCCTCAAGTCTTACCGTTCATCCAGGACAACGGTGATGTGACTCATCCGCTTCTTGATCGAAGCCGCCCTTCCCTGCGCTCTCGCCCGCCAGCGCTTCAGGGAGGGGCCTTGATCGACAAAAATCTCCTTCACGTAAAGGATATTCTCATCGATGTCGGGATTCTGCTTCGCATTGGCCAGCGCAGACAGGATCACCTTGCTCACAGGTTCGGCCGCATATTTTCGCGTAAAAAGGAGGATCTGCTTCGCCTCCCCGACCTTCTTTCCTCTGACCAGATCGACCACCAGCCGCATCTTCTGCGGCGACATTCGAATATACTTGGCAACTGCTCTTGCTTCCATAACTGACTCCAAACCGCCGATGGGTACCATCCCCGTTCAACCCTGCTCCAACCCTACTTGCGCAGCTTTGTTTTGCGGTCTCCTGCGTGGCTGTAAAAAGTTCGGGTCGGCGCGAATTCGCCCAATTTGTGGCCAACCATATTTTCGGTCACAAAGACCGGAATGAATTTCTTTCCGTTGTGTACCGCAAAGGTCTGTCCGATCAATTCCGGGGTAACGGTGGAACGGCGCGACCAGGTTTTGATGACCGTCTTGCTCCCCGCGGATTCCTGCCTCCTGACCTTTTCCAGAAGACTTTCCTCTATGTATGCGCCCTTCTTAATTGAACGTGCCACCTTTTAACCTCTTCGTTTTACGATATATTTATCGGTACTTTTATTGGTCCGCGTCTTATGGCCCTTTGTCGGCACGCCCCAAGGTGTGCAGGGATGACGGCCACCGGACGACTTCCCTTCCCCGCCGCCCATCGGATGATCGACCGGGTTCATCACAACGCCCCTCACCTTCGGCCGTCGGCCGAGCCATCGTTTCCGCCCCGCCTTGCCGAGGCTCAGGTTCTCGGAATCGATGTTCCCAACTTGGCCTATCGTGGCCCGGCATTCCATGAAAATCTTCCTCACCTCTCCGGAAGGAAGCCGAACCTGGGCATAGCCCGCTTCCTTGGCCATGAGCTGGCCGTAAGCGCCGGCAGAGCGGATCAGCTGACCTCCCCGGCCAACCTTAAGTTCCACATTGTGGATCAGGGTTCCCAGCGGAATGTTCTTCAGAGGAACGGTATTTCCGGGTTTGATGTCCGCCTTTTCGCCGCTGACGATGGCATCCCCCACGGTAACCTTGGTCGGGGCGATAATGTACCTCTTTTCGCCGTCGGCATAATTCAGCAGAGCGATCCGCGACGACCGGTTGGGATCGTATTCGATGGAGGCGACGCGGGCCGGAATATCATCCTTGTCTCTCCGAAAATCGATCAGCCGGTAACGCCGCTTATGCCCGCCGCCGATGTGGCGGCTGGTCATTCTGCCATAGCTGTTGCGTCCGCCGGACTTCTTCAGGGGGCGCAAGAGACCCTTCTCAGGCGTCGACTTCGTCAGCTCTTCAAAATCGGAGCAGGTCTGAAACCTTCTTCCCGGCGATGTCGGTTTGTATTTTTTGATTCCCATCCCCTCTATTCCCTCATCCTTGCTGTCTTCGCTTACTAATGGGGACAGATTTCAAATCTGTCCCCGGTGGTCCCTACTTTATACACCGTCTCCGGTCTCGATGCGGCTGCCTGGCGCCAGGGTCACGATTGCCTTCTTCCAGGCGCTTCTCTGACCCATGACCTTGCCCGATTTTTTCTTCTTACCGCGTACATTCATGACCCGGACGGCCAGCACCTTGACCTTGAAGATCTTCTCAACGGCACGCCCAACCTCGATGCGGTTCGCCTTGGTGTGAACTTCAAAGTTGTACTGATTCGCAGCGTCCCGCGCGACGGTGGTTTTTTCCGTGATCAACGTCTTCTTGATGATCTGATACAGTTCCATTATGCTATCAACGCCCCTTCGATTTTATGAACAGAGGGTTCAAGAAGGACGACATGATCGTATTTCAGCAGGTCGTAGACATTGACCCCCTCTGAGCGGACCATTTTGACATCCCGGATATTCCGCGAGGATTTCTCCAGGACCGGTCTTTGCTGATCGATCACGAAAAGGGTCTTCTTGAATCCGAAACGGTCGATCACCTCCTGGAACCTCTTGGTCTTGATCTCTTCCATCGGGAAATCCCGGAGAATGGTTATCCGTTCTTCCTTGAATTTCATGCTGAGCGCGGAAATAAGGGCCAACCGCCTAACCTTCTTGGGAACCCTGAAGGCATAACCATGCGGCGTGGGTCCAAAGATGATTCCACCACCCCTCCAGATCGGAGAGCGTGAGTTCCCCACCCTGGCCCGTCCCGTTCCTTTCTGACGCCACGGCTTCTTGTTGCTTCCGCTGACATCGCTTCGACCCTTGGTCGAGGCGGTTCCGCTCCGCCGGGAGGCCATCTGCATCCGAACCACTTCGTAAATGACGTCCTCATTCACCGGTGCGCCAAACACGGCCTCGCTGAGCTCAATCTCAGCAACTCTATTATTTTCAATGTCGTACACACCTGCTACTGGCATTTTCCCCACCTAAGAAAGCCCCTGCTTATTGACCCTTCTTGATTGCCTGCTTGATCAGCACATATCCGTTCTTGCTGCCCGGAACAGCGCCGCGGACCAGGATCACATTCATCTCCGGCCGGACAGCCCATACCAGCAAGTTCTGCACTGTCTTTCTTGCGCTCCCCATGTGACCGGGAAGTTTCGTTCCCTTGAAAACACGGGACGGATCGGCGCTTGCACCGATCGATCCGGGGGCCCGGTGAAACATGGAACCGTGGGTCGCCCTGCCGCCGTGGAAACCGTGGCGCTTGATGACGCCGGCAAATCCCTTGCCTTTGGTCGTTCCGACAACGTCCACATAATCTCCGGGAGCAAACATTTCCGCATTCAGTTCATGACCCGCTTCGCAACCATCCGGATCCATGTTGAATTCCCGGAGCACCCGGAACAGCCCCTTGTCCGCCTTCTTGAAGTGCCCCTGAAGGGCCTTGGTCACATTGCGCTGTTTGATGCGGCCATATCCCAGCTGCAGGGCATCGTAACCATCCGTCTTGGCTGTCTTTTTCTGAATGACTACGGATGGCTCCACTTCAATAACCGTCACGGGAACGGAAACCCCTTCATCCGAGAAGATCTGAGTCATCCCCAATTTCTTGCCGATCAGTCCTTTTGTCATTATCATTCTCATTCGTAATAAAACCCGTCACAAAGGATGGCGAAACGGCCCTGACGGCCAACGAGATCTCCATTTCCTATACCTTGATCTCGACATCCACACCCGCTGACAGATCAAGTTTCATCAGGGCGTCCACCGTCGCCTGCGTCGGCTCAACGATGTCAATCAGTCTCTTGTGCGTCCGGATCTCAAACTGCTCCCGCGATTTCTTGTCCACATGCGGCGACCGGTTAACGCAATACTTGTTGATCTCGGTGGGCAGCGGGATGGGGCCCCCGATGCGGGCGCCGGTCCTCTTTGCCGTCTCTACGATATCCTCCACCGAGCGGTCGAGCAGTTTATAATCGTAGGCCTTAAGGCGAATCCGTATTTTTTGATCTTTCATGGCTTCATTCAACCCAATTTGATGGCTGTTCTATTCCAGAATCTTGCTGACAACACCGGCGCCGACGGTCCTGCCGCCTTCCCGGATTGCAAACCTGAGCTGCTCCTCCATGGCGATCGGTGTGATCAGAGTCACTTCCATCTCAACATTGTCGCCGGGCATGACCATCTCCACACCCTCCGGGAGGTTGGCCACGCCGGTCACATCCGTGGTCCGGAAATAGAACTGCGGACGATAGCCGTTGAAGAAGGGGGTATGCCGGCCGCCTTCCTCCTTCGTCAGGACGTAGACCTGCGCCTTAAACTTGGTGTGCGGCGTGATCGAACCCGGCTTGGCCACGACCTGCCCTCTTTCCACCTCTTCGCGCTTCGTGCCCCGGAGGAGAACCCCGATGTCATCGCCGGCGCGCCCTTCATCGAGCGTCTTGCGGAACATCTCGACCCCGGTGCAGACGGTCTTGAAGGTCGGGCGAATCCCGATGATCTCGACTTCTTCACCCGTCCGGATGATACCGCGATCAACACGGCCCGTAACGACCGTTCCGCGGCCGGAAATGGTAAAGACATCGCCGACCGGCATCAGAAACGGCTTGTCCAGATCGCGAACCGGCATCGGAATGTAGGTATCGACGGCTTCCAGAAGCTCCCAGATGGATTTCGCATCCGCCGACTTCGGATCGTCGGTCTCCAGGGCCTTCAAAGCCGACCCTCTGATAATGGGAATATCGTCGCCGGGGAAATCATACGCCGTCAGCAGTTCCCGCAGTTCAAGCTCGACCAGATCGAGAAGCTCGGGGTCATCCACGAGATCCACTTTATTCATATAAACAACGACATAAGGAACCTGGACCTGACGGGCAAGGAGAATGTGCTCCCGGGTCTGAGGCATGGGACCATCGGACGCCGCAACAACAAGGATCGTGCCATCCATATGGGCTGCGCCGGAAATCATGTTCTTGATATAGTCGGCATGGCCCGGACAGTCGACATGGGCATAGTGTCGTTTTTCCGTCTGATATTCCACATGCGAGATGTTGATGGTGACCCCTCTCTCCTTTTCTTCCGG
>CAKKRN010000203.1 GCA_919902745.1 Syntrophaceae bacterium
GTCCGGTAAAACTTGAGGAAGTAATCGATCCCGGAGGTGACCGTAAGGACCAGGGCGATGTAGAGGATCACCATGCCCACCTGATGGGCGTCGGCGCCGAGGAACGGGTAATGGATCATCAGCGCCGAGACGGCGAAGATCTGGCAGAGCGTCTTCCGTTTCCCGAGCGGGCTGGCCTGGATGATCAACCCGTCGGAAATGGCAATGCTGCGGATGCCGTCCACGGCGAAGTCCCGGATGATGATGACGGCGACGATCCAGGCGGGGATTCGGCCGATCGGAATCATCAGGATCATCGCCGTGTTGACGATCAGCTTGTCGGCGATCGGGTCGAGAAATTTCCCCATCGTCGTAACGATTTTGAATCTGCGGGCGACGTATCCGTCGAGAAGATCGGTCAGCGCCGCCGCGATGAAAAGGATCGCGATGACGAGGCTCATGGCCGGCCCCGGGGAGAGCAGAAGACCGAAAAGGATGGGAATCACACCGAGCCGGAGCATGGTGATCGTATTGGGGAGGTTGAACATCTCCCGCTTCTCCTCCGGGATGGGCAGCCGGTCAAACGACCGCTTCAGTAAATCGATCATCGTCGGGGATCGCCTCCCTGTCCCCATTTGCTTCCTCTAAACATATCGAAGATATACTATCATTTTTTTTCGCTTTTATACTGTTCAAGGCATTTTGGAGAGCAGAAATAGACCGTCTTCCCGTCGATCTGCGTCCGGCAGGCATCGCCAATGGGAACATAGGTGTGGCAGAGGGGATCTTCCACAAGCTCCTCACCGGCGACGGCGGTTTTGATCTCCGCCGGACCGGCTTTCCCCCCCATCCGCGGAAAGCCTTTCCGGAAAAGTCTGAATAGAAGATAAATGACGATGACGCCGATGATCAGCCTGAGTATCATTTTTCAACCACCATTTTCTTTTCGGAGCTCAAGCGACAAATCTGCCGCCTCTTTCATTCCCCGGTCTCTTCAGTGGCGTAAAGCTCCACAACTCCCGGATCGGTCAGACGATCCAGCAGGCCGCGGGCCGAAACACCGAACGCGGGATGGATCTCATAGGAGGCGAGCTCGCAGAGCGGCTCCAGAACGAAACGCCGCCGGTGCATCTCCGGGTGAGGAATCTTCAATCCTTCCCGGTCGACAACCTCCTGACCGAAGAGAAGAATGTCCAGATCGATCACCCGCGGTCCCCATCGCGGCCCGTCTGTCCGCCCCATCTGCCTTTCAATCGCCTTCAATGCCTCGAAAAATTTTACCGGAGACAAATCCGTCCGGACTTCCGCGACGGCATTGATGAACCACCCTTGCTCCGTCGGCCCGACCGGCGCCGTCCGGTAGAGAGAAGAGCAACGAAGCACGCAAACTCCCGGAGTCGCCCCGACGCGCCGTAACGCATCCCGGCACTGGGCGGCCGGATCTCCCAGATTAGCGCCGATCCCGATGAAGGCGACGACTCCCCGGATACCCTCGCCCGAAGAATCCTGGAACCCCATGATCTTCACCCTACGGCTTTCTCAAGCCGATCACATCCTGCATGTCGTAGAGACCGTTTCCGCGGCCGACGACCCAGAGGGCTGCCCGGATTGCACCGCGGGCGAAGTTGTCCCGGCTGTGCGCCCGGTGAATGAATTCGAGCCGCTCCCCCATCCCGCCGAAGATCACCGTGTGTTCCCCGACGATATCCCCGGCCCGGATGGTCTGAATCCCGATCTCGGGTTTCGTCCGCTCCCCGATCATCCCCTTCCGACTGTAAACGCCGACCTCATCCAGATCGCGTCCGAGGCTCTCCGCGATGACCTGGGCCATCTTGATGGCGGTGCCGCTCGGGGCGTCCTTCTTCAGATGGTGATGCGCCTCCACGATCTCCACATCGTAATCATCGCCGAGGAGGCCGGAAACATCCGCGAGGACCTTGAGCATCACATTGACGCCGACGCTCATGTTCGGGGCAAGGACGCACCGGGCGGAGGCCGCCAGCTCCCGGACCCTCTTCATCTCCACCGCCGTGAATCCGGTGCTCCCGATCACGATCGCCTTTCCCGCCGCCGCCGCAATCTCCAGGTGGTCCAGGGAAACGTCATGGGCGGTGAAATCGATCACAACATCGCCGCGGTCGATGCAACCGGCAACGGAATCCCCGATCAGAATCCCCGTCCGGCCGAGGCCCAGCCCCTCGCCGACATCCTTCCCGACGGCGGGATGCCCTTTCCTTTCAACGGCGCCCGCCAGTTCAATGCCGTCCGTCTCCGCGATGAGGCTGATGATCCGTCCCCCCATCCGACCGCCGGCGCCCGTTACGATGGCCCTGATCATGATCCCCCTCCCCCTTTACCCGATCAAACCGTATTCCTGCATTACCTTCTTCAAGACGGCTTCGTTCTTTTCCGTCATCGGACAGAGCGGGAGTCGCAGCTCGCCGTCGATCTTTCCCATCATCGCAAGCGCCGCTTTCACCGGGATCGGATTCGTTTCGATGAAAAGGGCGTCGATCAGCGGACTCATCCGGAAGTGGAGCGCGCGCGCCTTCTCCAGATCGCCTGCCGCAAAGGCGTCGACCAGCCCCGCCATATCTCCCGGAACGACGTTGGAAACGACGGAGATGATCCCCTTGCCGCCGAGGGCGAGCAGCGGCAGCGTAAAGATGTCGTCGCCGGAGAGGACGTCGAAATCCGCTCCGCAAAGGTGGATCACATCGCTCATCTGCTTGATGGAACCGGCGGCCTCCTTGACGCCGACGATGTTCGGGATTTTCGCCAGCCGCGCCAGGGTCTCCGGCAGCATATTCGTGCCCGTCCGGCCGGGGATGTTGTAGATGATGATGGGGATCGGAACCTTTTCCGCCACGGTACGGTAATGGAGGTAGAGACCCTCCTGCGTCGGGCGGTTGTAATAGGGGCAGACCATCAGGGCGCCGTCGGCCCCCGCCTCCCAGGCATGGCTCGTCAGGCGGAGCGCCTCCGCCGTGCTGTTGGATCCGGTTCCGGCAATGACCGGGACCCGCTTTTTCACAGCATCGACGGCGATTTCAATGACACGGTCATGCTCCTCATGGGAAAGGGTGGTCGATTCGCCCGTGGTGCCGCAGGGGACGATGCCGTCCGTTCCGGCGGCGATCTGCTCCTCGATCAGTCGACGGAACGCATCCTCATCCACCAATCCATTCTTGAACGGTGTTACAATCGCAACGATAGCGCCTCCAAACATATGCCCTCCTTGCCTTTCTCTCAGGTATTCAAAAAGTCCGGGATCTCTTCCCCCCGGACGAGGTCTTCAAAGTTCTCCCGTTTCCGGATTACGTACCAGCGGTCGTCGCGGACCAGGATCTCCGGAATCCGGGGACGCGAATTGTAGTTGGACGACATGCTGAAACCATAGGCGCCGGCGCTCATCACCGCCAGAAGCTCCCCCCTCTCGACAGCGGGCATCTGTCGCCCCTTCGCCAGAAAATCGCCCGATTCGCAGATCGGGCCGACCACATCCGTCGTGATCTCCTCCCGCTCGCGCTGAATGACCGGCTGGATCAGGTGGAAAGAGCCATAGAGACTGGGGCGGACGAGATCGTTCATCCCCGCATCGACAATGACGAATCGCTTCCCGTCGTTCTCCTTCGTGTAGAGAACGCGGGTCACCAGAATCCCGGCATTGCCCACGATCACGCGGCCGGGCTCGAAGATGAAGGTGCAGTCCATTTCGCTTGAGGCGTCGATGATCGCCCGGGCGTATTCCGAGGGATGGGGAGGAGTCTCCCGGTCATAGGTGATCCCTAAGCCCCCGCCCAGATCGAGGTAGTGGATCGCGATCCCCTCCTCCCGAAGCCGCCGGATCAGATCCTTCAGCCGCCCGAGCGCGTCGATGAAGGGCGAAGTCTTCGTAACCTGCGAGCCGATATGGCAACTGACCCCCTTGATGTCGACGTGCTTCAGCTTGGCCGCATAACGGTACGCGAGAAGGGAGGCCTCGACATTGATTCCGAATTTATTCCCCTTGAGGCCGGTGGAGATGTGCGCATGGGTTTCGGGGTCGACATCCGGGTTGACCCGGAGACCGATGCCGGCCCGCACGCCCAACTTCCCGGCGCGGACGTTGATCGTCTCCAGTTCCTGAAAGGATTCAACGTTGAACATCAGGATGCCGGTCCGGAGGGCAAGATCGATCTCATCCTCCCGCTTTCCGACGCCGGAATAGACCATTCGGGAGGGATCGACGCCGGCCTTCAGCGCACGGTAGAGCTCCCCGCCGGAAACAAGATCCACGCCCCCCCCCTCCCGGGCGAAAATCCGGAGGATCGCCGTGTTCGAACAGGCCTTGACGGAAAAGCAGACGATGTGGGGAACTTCCGCAAACGCCGCAGAAAAGACCCGGAAATGGTGCCGGAGCGTCCGGTGGCTGTAGAGATAAAAGGGGGTTCCCGCCTCCCGGGCGATCTGCTCGACATCCGCCTCCTCACAAAAAAGGGCCCGGTTCCGATATTGAAAATAATTCATCGTCTCTTTCTCTTCTCTCCTTTTCCAGAAGTTCCTTCAGCGCGTTTCATGCACCCGCTGCGCCGTGTTTGACGCCTCTCCACAATTTCCCCGGGGATCGCAGCCCGCCACACGGTAGGAATAAAAACGCCCTGGTCGGACGTCCGCATCGAAATACCGGATCCCCTTTTCCCCGTCGCGTTGCAGCCGGCCGTCGGCAACGGACAACTGCACGAGCGTCCGGTGATCCTGAGGACACCCGGGACAAGCATTGGCCGCTTCCGTGTCGCTCCGAAGGATCCGGAAGCTGCCAATCCCATCGAGCGCGAAGGGTATCGACCAGCGAAGGATCATACCCTCCGCTGAGGAAGCGGCGCTGAGATCGGCGATCGCCGCCGGGAGACGCACCCGCGGGAGGATCGGATCACCTTTCTTCCCGCATCCCGGAACGAAAAGGATCCCGATCCAGAGCCCGGCAAGCATGCACCGGAAAAAGCGATTACGCCTCATCTGCCTTCAATCTCCGCAATCCGCCTGCGGACCGTCTCCTCCGCGGTTCCGCCGATCTCCCGCCGGGCCTGAATCGATTGGCGTACGGTGAGGCACTTGAACAGGTCCTTTTCAAAGCCTTTGTAGAACTTTCGGAACTCCTTCAGCGTCAACCCGGTCAGCGCCTTCCCCTGCTGAATGCAAAAAGCGACGATCCTTCCGACGATGCCGTGGGCCTCCCGGAATGGCACCCCTTTCCGGACCATGTATTCGGCCAGATCCGTCGCCGTTGAAAAACCTCCTCCGGCCCCCGTCTCCATCCGCTGCCGGTTGAACGTGAGGCGCCCGATCATCGCGGTCAGAACCCGGAGAGAGGATTGCAGCGTATCGACCGTGTCAAAGAGGGGCTCCTTGTCCTCCTGAAGATCACGGTTGTAGGTCATCGGCAGCCCCTTCAGGATCGTGAGCAGGGCGACGAGATCCCCGTAAACCCGGCCGGTCTTCCCCCGAATCAGTTCCGCCACGTCCGGATTCTTCTTCTGGGGCATGATGCTGCTCCCCGTCGTGAAGGCGTCGGCAATCTCGACATAGCCGAACTCGTCGGTGGACCAGAGGATCAGATCCTCGCAGAAGCGGCTCAGGTGCATCATGACGAGCGAGGCGGCAAAGATGAACTCCGCGACGAAATCCCGGTCGGAAACCGCGTCCATGCTGTTTGCGGTCACCTGCGGGAACCCCAGGATGCGCGCAACATAACGGCGGTCGATCGGCAGTCCCGTCCCGGCCAGCGCCGCCGCACCGAGCGGCATGACGTTCACCCGCTTCAGGCAGTCCCGGAGGCGGGCCTCGTCCCGGTCGAGCATCTCCCGGAAGGCCAGCAGGTAATGGGAAAGAAGAACCGGCTGCGCCTTCTGCATGTGGGTGTACCCGGGCAGGATCGCTCCCATTTCCGCTTTGGCCCGTTCAACGAACCCGGCCTTCAGGTTTCCGAGAAGGGTCAGGGTGTCACGGATCTCCGCCCGCAGGTAGAGGCGGATATCGAGGGCGATCTGGTCGTTCCGGCTTCGGCCCGTGTGGAGTTTCCCACCGGCCTCGCCGATCCGGGCCGTGAGGGCCTTCTCGACCGCCATGTGAATATCCTCATCGTCGGGATGAAAGAGAAAAGTCCCCGCCTCAATCTCGGCCCGAATGTCAAGGAGGCCGGTCCGAATCGCCGTCGCCTCCCGCTTCGTGATGATCCCCTGCTTCGCAAGCATCCGGGCGTGGGCGATGCTCCCCTCGATATCGCAGCGATAGAGGCGGCGGTCGTAATGGAGCGATGTGGTAAAGGCCTCCACCTCACGATCCGTCGGCTCGCTGAACCTCCCTCCCCAGGGTTTTTCGTCTTTCTTCATGATTCTGATCGGCCATCCTAAGTTATCGTCGTTAAAAAATATCGAAAATTCCCCGGGGCTTCGCCACCGACAACCGCGTTCCAACGCCCGGCGCTCACGCACGGGTATTCATCATCGCCCGGATCTTCAACCGCAGCGCGTTCAGGCGGATAAACCCCGTCGCATCCTTCTGGTTGTAAACCTGATCCTTCTCGAATGTCGCGAAGTCCTCGCTGTACAACGAGAAGGGAGACTTTCTCCCGACGACGACGCAGTTCCCCTTGTAGAGTTTCAGCCTCGCGGTCCCCGTCACTCGTTCCTGGGTATCGTCGACGAACCGCTGGAGGAGCTCCCGCTCCGGGGCATACCAGAAACCGTTATAGACGAGCTGTGCGTACTTGGGGATCAGCGAGTCCCGCATCAGCATCACCTCGCGGTCCATCGTGATCGATTCGACGGCGCGGTGTGCGGCCCAGAGGACGGTTCCACCCGGCGTCTCGTAGACCCCTCTCGACTTCATGCCGACGAAACGGTTTTCAACCATGTCCATGCGGCCGATCCCGTTTGCCCCGGCGATCCCGTTGATGTGATCGAGCAGTGCTGCCGGGCTCATCGCAACACCATCAACGGAGACGGGGTTTCCCCTTTCAAAACCGATCTCGACATAGGTCGGTCGGTCCGGCGCCGCCTCGGGGGAAACCGTAAGGACGAACATCTCCTCCTTCGGCTCCGCCCAGGTGTCCTCGAGAATCCCCCCCTCGTGGGAGATATGGAGCAGGTTGCGGTCGCTGCTGTAGGGCTTCTCCCTGGTCAATGGAATCGGGATCCCGTGTTTCTCCGCGTAATCGATCATCGAGGCGCGCGAATCGAACGTCCAGCGGTCGTCCCTCCAGGCCGAGATGATCCGGATCGCCGGATGGAGAGCCATGTAGGTCAGCTCGAACCGCACCTGGTCGTTCCCCTTCCCGGTGGCTCCGTGGCAGACCGCATCGGCCCCCTCGATCTTCGCGATTTCCAACTGCCGCTTGGCGATCAGCGGTCTCGCAAGCGATGTCCCCAGAAGATAGGTCCCCTCGTAGATCGCATTCGCCCGAAGGGCCGGGAAGACGAAGTCCCGAACGAATTCCTCCCGGAGATCGTCGATGTAGATCTTCGCGGCGCCGGTTTTGATCGCCTTTTCCCGAAGTCCCGACAGCTCCTCTTTCTGACCGACGTCGGCAGCGAAGCAGATCACCTCGCACCGGTAGGTCTCGATCAGCCACCTCACGATCACGGACGTATCCAGTCCTCCGGAATAGGCAAGGACAACCTTCTTCACCTCGTTCACGAATCCATCCTCCTTGCTTATCGCATCAAGATTTCCATAACGGCCTTCTGGACGTGGAGGCGGTTCTCCGCCTCGTCGATGATCACGGAGCGGGGGCCGTCGATCACCTCCGCCGTGATCTCCTCGCCCCGGTGGGCGGGCAGGCAGTGCATGACAAGGACGTCCTTTTTCGCCCTGTCGATCAGGGCCCGATTGACCTGATAGCCCTGAAACCGCTTCATCTTCTCTTCCCGTTCGGCCTCCTGCCCCATGCTGACCCAGACATCGGTGTAGACGACATCGGCGTCGCGGACCGCCTCCGCCGGATCCCGGTGGAGAACCACCCCGGCGGGCGCCTCGGCGATCCCCCGCTTGAGGATCGCCGCGTCCGGATCATACCCGTCGGGGCAGGCCAGGTCAAGGTGAAACGGCAGCTTCGCTGCGGCATTGATCCAGGAGTTCGCCATGTTGTTGCCGTCGCCGACATAGGCGACCTTCAGTCCCTCGTAGGCGCCCCGTTTCTCGATGATCGTAAAGAGATCGCTCAGCAGCTGGCACGGGTGGAGGAGATCGGTCAGGCCGTTGATCACCGGGATGGTCGCATGGCGGGCGAATTCCTCCACGGATTCCTGGGAAAAGGTCCGGATCATGATTCCGTTCAGATAGCGGGACATGATCCGCGCACTGTCGGCGATGATCTCCCCGCGGCCGAGCTGCGTATCCCTGTTGTTGAGAAACAGAGATACACCTCCCAACTGGAACATTCCGACTTCAAAGGATATTCTCGTCCTTGTGGAGGATTTGTCGAAGATCATCCCCAAGGTCTTTCCCTTTAAAAGGTGATGCTCCTTCCCCTCGCGGAGCAGCCGTTTCAGGCGGTGCGCCCCTTCGAAAATGGATTCGAAATCGGCCCGTTCCAGGTCATATTCGCTGAGCAGATCCTTTTTCATTTTTCCTCCAGCGCCCCATCCAGGATCCCGATGGCCCTCTCCACATCCTGTCGGGTCAGGATCAGCGGCGGAACAAAACGGAGGACATTCCCGTTCGTGCAGTTGATCAGCAGCCCTTTCTCCATGCATTTATCAACAAACTCCGCCCCGGGGACGGTCAACTCAACGGCAAGGATCAGCCCCTGTCCGCGGACCTCCCGGATCCGGGGGTGTTTGTTTTTCAGTTCTCCGAGACGGGAGAGGAAATACGCACCCACCTTCCGACAGTTCTCGAGGATCCCCTCGTCCAAGATGGTTTCCAGCGTGGCCAGGGCGGCCGCGCAGGCCAGCGGATTGCCGCCGAAGGTCGATCCGTGGCTTCCCGGAACGAAGGCCGCGGCGATTTCCCGCTTCGCAAGGAGCGCCCCGATCGGGAAGCCGTTCCCGAGGGCCTTCGCCAGCGTGATCATGTCCGGCACGACCTCCGTCTGTTCGCAGGCGAAGAGCGTCCCCGTCCGGCCGATCCCCGTCTGGACCTCGTCCGCAATCATCAGGAGCCCCTTTTCATCGCAGATCCGCCGGATCCCCGGGAGATACCCGGAGTCGGGAATGACGACGCCGCTTTCCCCCTGAATCGGCTCGACCAGGACACCGCAGGTCTTCTCCGTCACGGCCGCCTCCAGCGCCGGAAGGTCGTTGTAGGGAACATACCGGAAACCCGCCGGAAGCGGCTCAAACCCGGCGTGAAATCGTTCCTGCGCCGTTGCCGTCACGGTTGCCAGCGTACGGCCGTGGAAGGAGTCCTGCATCGTGATCAGTTCGTATCGGCCTCCCATCTGCTCCGAGGCGTATTTCCGGGCAAGCTTGATCGCCGCCTCGTTGGCCTCCGCCCCGCTGTTACAGAAGAATGCCTTGTCTAAGGGCGAATTCTCCACGAGGAACCGCGCCAGCAGAATCTGCGGCGCGATATGGTAAAGGTTTGATACGTGGGAGAGGTTCTCCACCTGCTCTTTGATCGCCGTGACGACTTTGGGATGGGCATGGCCGAGGGCGCAGACGGCAATCCCCCCGACCAGATCGAGGTAGCAGCGGCCTTCGCTGTCCCAGACATGGACGCCCAACCCCCTCGTCAGCACAAGGGGATGGCGCTTGTACGTCGACATGATGTAGCGATCGGACAGGTCGATCCATTCTTGTGTGGTCATTTTTTCTTACCTCGTTAGGGGACAGATTTCAAATCTGTCCCCGTGCATGCGCAAATCTGTCCCCGTGCATGCACCTATAAAACGATCTCCGTCCCGATCCCCTGGTCCGTAAACATCTCTAACAGAATCGTATGCTTCAGGCGGCCGTCCACGATATGGGCCTTCTTGACCCCGCCCCGGAGGGCCTTGAGGCAGCACTTTACCTTGGGGAACATCCCCCCTTCGATCGTCCCCTCCTCGATCATCCGGCGGGCGGTCCGTTCATCCATCGTGTGGATCAGCTCCTTGTTGCCGTTGAGGACCCCGGGGACGTCCGTGAGCAGAATCAGCTTCTCCGCGGCAAGGGCGGAAGCAACCGCGCCGGCCACCAGGTCGGCGTTGATGTTGTAGGTCTCTCCCCCGTCCCCGACCCCCGTCGGGGCGATGACCGGGATGACGCCGTCCGCCATCAGCGTGGTGATCAGCTCCGCGTTGACCGCCTTGACCTTCCCGACAAGGCCGATGTCGATGATCTCGGGCGGCGTCTCCTTGACCTTCTCGTCGTTGAGATAGTACTTCTCCGCCCGGATCAGGTTCGCGTCCTTGCCGCTCAACCCGACCGCCCGCCCGCCGTGGCGGTTGATCAGGCCGACGATCTCCTGGTTCACCTTCCCCACGAGGACCATCTCGACGATGTCCATCGTCTCCTCGTCGGTCACCCGCATCCCCTGGACGAATTTCGACTCCTTCCCTAACTTTTTCAGCAGGCTTCCGATCTGCGGGCCGCCGCCGTGGACCACGACGGCGTTGATCCCGATATATTTCATCAGGACCAGATCGCGGGCGAAATTGTCCTTCAGTTCCTCATCCACCATCGCATGGCCGCCGTACTTGATCACGACGGTCTTGTTGAAGAACCGGCGAATGTAGGGAAGGGCCTCCACCAGAATATCGGCCCGCTCCATGGATGTCTTCATACCGTCCATTGTCTTCTCCTCATAGGATGTACCGGCTCAGATCCTCATCCTCGACGATCTCGTCCAACTGATCGGCAACATAATCGCCGTCAATCACAATCTCCTGACCCCGCATCTCCGGCGCATCAAAGGAGATTCCGTCGAGAAGGCTCTCCATGATCGTATAGAGACGCCGCGCCCCGATGTTCTCCATCCGGTCGTTCACCAGCGTGGCCGTCTCCGCAATCGCGGCAATCGCATCCTCCGTAAAGGTGATCCGGACCCCCTCGGTCGCCATCATCTCCGTGTATTGCTTGATGAGGGCGTTGTGCGGTTCGGTCAGAATCCGGATGAATTCGTCCCGGCCGAGGGAGTTGAGCTCCACGCGGATCGGAAAGCGCCCCTGCAGCTCCGGGATCAGGTCCGACGGTTTCGTCGCACTGAACGCCCCGGCCGCAATGAAGAGGATGTGATCGGTCCGGACCATTCCGTAGCGGGTGCTCACGGTCGACCCCTCGACGATGGGCAGGAGGTCCCGCTGCACCCCTTCCCGTGAGACGTCCGGGCCGTGCGTCCCGTCGCCGCCCACGATCTTGTCGATCTCGTCGAGAAAGACGATCCCCGACTGCTCGACCCGTTCGATCGCCGTCTTCGTCACCTTTTCCATGTCCACGAGACGCTGGGCCTCCTCTTCCGCCAGGATCTCCAGCGCCTCGGGCACCTTCACCCGCCGTTTTTTCTTCTTCTGGGGGAAAAGATTCCCCAGCATGTCCTTCACGTTGAGTCCCATGTCCTCCATACCCGCGGAGGAGAAGATTTCGACCATCGGTCCGCTCCGGACCTCGGTCGTCTCGATCTCAACGAAACGGCCGTCCAGACGGCCCTCGCGGAGCAGTCGCCGGAGCTTCTCGCGGGTCGTATCCGGCTCAGGCACGTATTCCGCCTCGATCATCGTCCCGTTTCCGTCGGGGATCATCTCCGTCGCCTTCTTCTCGGCCGATTTCGGCGGCAGAAGGATGTCGAGAAGCCGGTCTTCCGACAGTTCGGCGGCCTTCGTCCGGACGCGTCCCTGCTCCTCCGACTTGATCATGCCGATCGAAAGCTCCACCAGATCGCGAACCATCGATTCGACGTCCCGCCCCACATAGCCCACCTCGGTGAACTTCGACGCCTCGACCTTGATGAACGGGGAGTTGTCGAGTTTCGCAAGCCTTCTTGCGATCTCGGTTTTGCCCACGCCGGTGGGCCCGATCATGATGATGTTCTTCGGGGAGATCTCCTCCCGCATCTCCGGCGAGACATTCTGGCGGCGCCAGCGGTTCCGAAGCGCGATCGCCACGGCTCGCTTGGCCTCCTGCTGTCCGATAATATACTGATCCAGCTTTTCTACGATCACTTTTGGTGTTAAATCATCCTGTGACATGGCTACCCTTTTTCCTTTTCCTTTTCCTTGCCCTTTACCGGTTTTTCATCCGGTTCCTCTTCCAGATCGATCTCCTCCACGGTGATGTGGTCATTCGTAAAGATGCAGATCTCGGAGGCGATCTTCACCGACTCCCGCGCGATCTCCGTCGCGGTCAGATCCGAATAGCGGACCATCGCCCGGGCCGCCGCGAGGGCGAACGGTCCGCCCGAACCGATGGCCATCACGTTGTCGTCCGACTCGATCACATCGCCGTTTCCCGAGATGATCAGAAACGAATCGCGGCTGACGGCGATCATCAGCGCCTCCAAATGGCGGAGCACCCGGTCCGTCCGCCAGTCCTTCGTCAGCTCCACGGCCGCCCGCAGCAGGTTCCCCTTGTATTGTTCAAGCTTCTGGTCGAAACGATCGAAGAGGGTAAAGGCGTCCGCGGTCGCCCCGGCGAACCCGACGATCACCTGGTTGTGGTAGAGCCGCCGCACCTTCCTCGCCCCATGCTTCATGACCGTCGTATCGAGCGTCACCTGACCGTCTCCCGCCACGGTGACCTTCCCCCGATGTCGGACCGCCAGAATGGTCGTTCCCCGGATCTTCATCTTATCTCTTCCCTCCTCCGGCCCGCGGGTGCGACCGGTCATAGATCTCCATCAGACGGCTCACGCTGACCGATGTGTATTTCTGCGTCGTCGAAAGGCTCCGGTGTCCCAGCATCTCCTGGATGGAACGCAGATCGGCGCCCGCGTCCAGCAGGTGGGTCGCGAACGTGTGCCGCAGCGCATGCGGGCTGATCCTTCGGCCGATCCCGCTTTCCCGGACCACCCGTTCAACCACCCGCGCCACCCCCCTTGGATTTATCCGCTTTCCCCTCGTGCTGAGGAAAAGGGCTTTTTCCGCATCTATATCCGCCCCTTCCTTCCGGAGCTCCGGTCGTTTCTGCAGGTAGGCTTCAAGCGCCTGCAGGGCCGGCCGACCGACCGGAACGATTCGCTCTTTTCGTCCCTTCCCCCTGACCTTGACGAGCCCTTCTTTGGAACGGATATCTCCGAGATCCAGTCCCGTCAATTCGCTCAGACGGATCCCCGCGGAATAGAAGAGCTCGATCATCGACCGGTCCCGTCGCCCGGTCGCATCCTCCGGAAATTTCACCTGGAGGAGCGCCAGCATCTCATCCACCGAAAGGACGACGGGGATATATTTCTCGCACCGGGGGAGTTGCACGAGCTCCGCCGGGTTCAATGACACCTTCCCTTCCCTGTGGAGGTACCGGTAGAAGGAGCGAAGCGCCGCCACCTTCCGGGAGACGGTCACCTTTCGGCACTTCCCGCGGTAAAGGGAGGCGAGAAAGGAGCGGATCACCATCGGATCGATGGGAATCGCCTCTTCCACCCCGCCGGAAATCTCCAGCGTCTCCAAAAATGTCTGAAACTGCTTTAGATCGGTCAGATACCCCTCCCTTGTATGTTCGGAGAGATTTCTCTCGATCTTCATATGTCTGCCGAACTCGCCGATGGCCTGCTCCAGAAAACCCATCCCTTGCCTCAAGAAAATAGTGCTGAGTGCTGAGGACTTAGGACTGAGTGCTTAGCTGCACTTAGCACTTAGCACTTCCTGTCACATCTTGTACTTTCCGAAAACCTCCGGGGAAAGATTTTCAAGAAACTCCGCAAGCTTCTCTTTCTTCAGCCGGTCGAGGTCCGTCATCTTCGTCCCGAAATCGACGTTCCGGGACCTTTCGATCACCTTGTCCTCCACAAAGATTGAGGCGCCGGCGCGGAGGGCTACCGCGATCGCGTCGCTGGGACGGGCATCAACGATGATAGGCTCTCCGGCGAGCCGAAGGTGGATGTTTGCGAAGAAGGTGTTGTTCCGAAGATCGTGAATCTCCACGCGCGCCACTTCGGCCTTCAGGGCCTTCAGAATCTCGTTCAAGAGGTCATGGGTCATCGGACGCGAGAAGGTGATCTTTTCGATCTCGGTCGCAATCGCACTCGCCTCGAAGATGCCGATCCAGATCGGAATGGCTTTTTTCTCCTCGAGGTCCTTCAGGATGACGATCGGGGTATTGGTGATCGGATCCATCGTCAGACCCGATACCTTCATCTCAATGAACATCTGCGCCTCCTCGTTCCTCCACCTCGCCCCGCAGGGAATGGGCGAAGGCCTCCCCGATCCGCACGGAAACCGTTTTGCCGATCAGCCCCGTTCTCCCCGGGAAATGAACGATCCGGTTTCCCCGTGTCCTCCCGGTCATCTCCTCGCACCCGTTTCGGTTCGGCCCCTCGACCAGAACCGACTCCCATCTTCCGACGCAGGCGCGGTTTTTCTCCAGCGTATGCACCGCCTGGAGAGCCTGGAGCGCCCTCAACCGTTCCCGTTTCACACCCTCGCATACGGGCCGATCCATCCCGACGGCGGCCGTCCCTTCCCTTTCCGAGTACTGGAAAGAGAAGAGGTTATCAAAACGGATCTCCCGCATCAGTTCCAGCGTCTGCTGAAAATCCTCCTCCTCTTCCCCCGGGAATCCTACGATCACATCGGAGGTGATGCTGATCTCCGGACAGACCCGTCGAAGCTCGGCCACCTTCTCCCGGTATGCTTCGGCCGAATAGCCGCGGTTCATCCGCCGCAGGACCCGGTCCGATCCCGACTGCACCGGGAGGTGGATGTGTTCGCAGAGGGAGGCGATCTCCCCGAAGCACGCGATCAGCCGCGGCGATAGATCCTTCGGATGGGAGGTGGTGAAGCGGATCCTCCCGATCCCGGGGACCTTTCCGATGGCGCTGATCAACTGCGTAAAATCGGTTTCCCCCGGCAGCGTCTGCCCATACGAGTTCACGTTCTGCCCGAGGAGCGTTACCTCCCGGATGCCCTGGGCAGTTAGTGTTTCGATCTCACGAAGAATCTCCGGCAGCGGCCGGCTCTGCTCCCGCCCCCGGAGATAAGGCACGACGCAGTACGCGCAGAAGTTGTTGCACCCCTGCATGATCGTCACAAAGGTGCTCACCGCCCCTGCGGCCGGTTGCGCCGGAATGTCCAGCGAGCCGACCCGGTCGCAGAATCCCGTCTCGACGATCCGTCCTCCGGCCCGTTCCAGTTCGCCGACCATTTCGGGAAGCCGGTGGATCTGGTGTGTGCCGACAATTAGGTCGAGGCAAGGAACCCGGCGAAAGAACCGGTCGCCCCACTGCTGGGCGAGGCAGCCGCCCACGCCGATCAGAAGACGCGGATTTCTCTCCTTCAGCTCCCGGAAACGCCCCAACTGACTGTAAATTTTCTGTGCCGCCTTCTCGCGGATGCTGCATGTGTTGACGAGGATCAGGTCCGCCTGCTCCGGATCATCCGTCGTCCCGTATCCCGACTCCTCCAGCAGAACCGCCATCTTCTGCGCATCCTGCACGTTCATCTGGCAGCCAAAAGTTTGAATATAGAGCTTTTTTTTCTCCAAACCGACCTTTCCTCACCGAAACATCCTGGTAGTGAATTAATATATGGAGGGGGGATAGTCAACACCTTTTTGCAGGGATTGTCGAAAATCCGGCAGAGGGTTCTCTTTCCGATTGTCTTGACAGATAATCTCTTTTCCCATATTGGTCATACCAGATTGGCGATTACGGAAGCGGAATCCGGTGGTGTCAAGGATCCTCCCTCCGAACCAGTGGATCATCCTGATCGCAGGATGTTCAAAAAAGAGCGGCTTCGGCGACAAGTTTACA
>CAKKRN010000204.1:0-2341 GCA_919902745.1 Syntrophaceae bacterium
GATAAACTCTCGCTGATTACCAGGAGAAAGGCAGTAAAAAAATCTCGCAGCATAACCCAGCTTACTACACCCTTACGCAATGCCTGGGATAGAAATATGCCTCCGGGGCAGGTTCATTATGCTCATATGCTTTTCGAAGATGGTCATCAGGCCGGGATTTTCGAGGTTGGCCGCAAAGAGATATCCTGAGAAACGCCGCTTTCCCCGGCAGAGCCGCTCGCCCTGGCGTACCAGCGGTCAACCTGTGCCAAGTCGTTGACGGACAGGGCGGACAGGAAGGCAAGGCGAGCCGCTTCCGGGCTTTTTTTGAGATACCAGGACTTTCCGGCATGATGCATGGCCGATTGCATATCGCCGGCCAAGAAGCTTTCTCTTCCAATAAACAGCTCCTGGGCCGCCGCACGGGTGATCATTTCCAGGATGGACAGTTCACAGCCGCAGCGGGGGCATTCCCGCACATCCTCACTTTTCTTGCCGCAGGCGGGGCAGGCAATCGTCATCAATCCTCCAGATAGAACAGCATATCGGAGAGGGATTCATTCAATCTGTCAACGGTTCCCCAATCATGCCCGGCAATGGCCCGCCGGTTCTTCTCCAGCAGATCCTTTAGTTCCGTGGCGTCTTCCTCGTTCACGTCGGGGATCATCCCTTCCGCTCGTTTGCGCAGCGACTTGGCCCGGTTGATCAATTCCTGTTTGTCCAGGACCACGTCACCATCGTCTTGTTCGCCGTCGCCTTCGTCATCCCCGTCTGCTTCCATACCGTCATCTTCCATAAGAAAAGATGCGATATTGGAGCGTTTTTCTTCCAGGTTGGCCCCTGTTCCCTTGTTGGCCGTGTCCATTGTTACGGTCCTGGCAAGACCGGTGGCCTTTTCCTTCGCCGTCACCTTGAGGATGCCGTTTACGTCTAATTCGAGGTTGAGCAGAATGAGGTTCCCCGCCTTTGCCTTGCTCAGGCCCTTGATCCAGAAATTCCCGATGAAGATATTCTCGGAGGCCAGGGGTGCATCTCCCTGAAGGATCTCCACCAGAATATCCTGCTGGTTATCGTAATTGGTGCAAAACAATTCTTCCTTGCCGACGGGGAGGGGCGAATTGCGTTTGATCACCGGCACGTACATATCACTCGTCATCCTCCCTTTATACTCCCCGATGGCCCGGGTGCCGAAGGTATAGGGAGTGATGTCCACCAGGATGGCTTTGGTCTTCGCCCCGCTCATCGCCGTGCCCTGAATGGCGGCGCCCATGGCGACAATAAGATCAGGATTTATCTCATGATGCGGTTCGATCCCCATGTCATCCTCGAGCATGCGGGTAACCAGGGGCGTCCGGGTCGAACCGCCGACGAGGATGATCTTGTCGATCGCCTTGGGGAGAAACATGGCGTCCTTCAGGCAGGAATGGACGGCGCTCATCGTCTTGCGGAGCAGCGGCCGGATCATCTCCTCGTATTCTTCCCTGGATATTTCCACATCGAGATGGCGATCCCCGGCGATAAATTCTTCCCGGATCGTCGCGAACGGCCGGTCGGAGAGGGTGCGCTTGGCCTTTTCCACGGCTACCCAGAGGCGGTTCGCCGCCTTGAGATCGCTTTTCAGGTCAATGCCGTACTTTTCCTTAAAGGGCAGGGCGACATGATCGATCAGGAGCCGATCGAAGTCATCGCCGCCAAGGTGGGTGTCGCCGTGGCTGGATCTAACTTCCACGATGCCGTTTTCCATCTCCACAAGGGAAGCGTCGAAGGTTCCCCCACCCAGATCGTAAATGAGTATCCGCTGTTTCTCCTCGTGACCCGCCTCATAGGCCAGGGCAGCCGCCGTCGGCTCGTTGATAATCCTGACCACGTCGAGCCCCGCCAGGATGCCTGCCTCCCGGGTCGCCTGCCGCTGGGCGTCGTCAAAATACGCCGGGACCGTGATGACCGCTTTCTCTACCTTTTGACCGAGATATGTTTCCGCAGCGCTTTTGAGCTTCCCCAGAATGAAGGAGGATATTTCCTCGGGGCTGAAGGTTTTGTCTCCGAGGGGTAAGGTGATCTTTTCCCCCATCCGGCGCTTGATGGACAGGATGGTTTGCTCCGGATTGGCCACCATCTGATTCTTTGCGGTTCGACCGACCATCAGTCGGCCCTCGTGGTCGATGCCCACGCAGGATGGCATGATCGTTTCCCCTTCCACGGGGATCACCTCGGGCCTCCCTTCCGTGCGTAAGCAGGAGATTTCCGAATTGGTCGTTCCCAGGTCGATGCCAACGATTATTTCCATTTTATTTATTGCTCCTTTTGCTTTGATACGGTGACTTTCGCCAGTTTCAGGACGTGATCCCCATAAAGATACCCG
>CAKKRN010000204.1:2441-5945 GCA_919902745.1 Syntrophaceae bacterium
ATATCCTGCTTTGCCTGCCGATCTGCCTGATTCACCTGATCTATCTGGCCTATCTGCTTTTTCTGATCTTTCCGCTTGCCCTTGTCTCTCCCCAGCATCCTTTCCCAGAGACCGGGTCGGGCGGCTTGGGGACACCTTGCCGCAAGGTGTCCCCTTGGCGGCGGGGAGTTCATTTCTTTCAGCTTTTCGTCAAACCGCCGCATTCGCTCATGTATTTCAACTATTTGCAGCAGGATTCCCTGCCGGGCGAGGAACTCCGTGCTTTCCTGTTCTTTAGTCAGGTTGTCCAGCCGCTGCGCCAAAGAGGTCATGACGCCCTTAAATTCCCCCAGATGCTCGCCGAACTGGAGGAAGGTCTCATGGTTGCGCCGGGAGTTTTTCCTGAATTCATTCCGCAAAACGCAAAGCTCTTCATAGAATGAATACAGGTCGGGTTGCTCTTCCGTCTCCGCAAGAACGGGCTCTTCCTGAATATTGTCCAGCCAGCTCAGGCAATTAGCCAGGATTTTATCCTGCCAGGGAGGCGTTGCTGCCGGTTCTACACCGCTGTTATCATTCACTTCTTCAAATTCATTAACTTCTGCGAATTTATTCAATTCCCCTGATTCTTCCATTTCTTCCATTTCTTCTATTTCTTCGTGCATTTTCGTAGATACACTTTCATCTGTTCAAAGGCCATCGGTTTTCGCTTTTCGCATACCCGGACGCGCTGCAGAAAGGCATGAAAAGGTGTGTCGCCGGGTGCATCCCTGTTAAAAAGATAATGCTCCAGCCGCAATTTTTCATTCTTGACCAGTTCGTAGGCCTGGCTGATCCGCTTGAAGGCATCCGGATCACTATCGGGAGAAAATCGCCGCACCAGCTCCAGGTAGGCCTTCCGAATCGTATCGTCGTCGGCCTGCGGAGATACACCCAGTACTTCATAAGGGTCCATAATGTCGTCATCTTTCCAATAAAAATCGTCAAAAAGGGCAGTCCGGATCGTCAAAAAGTAAGGCCTGAGATGTAGCGGCCTTTTTCTTTTTCCGCCGGGAAGACGACTTGCCGCGGGGATCGAATATTCTATCCATCTCCTCAACAAGCTTTTCGAAATCGATGGCTTTGCGGTCGTCGTCGTTATCATCTTCATCATCTTCTTCAGGATCGTAGTCATCATCATCCATAGATGATGACAGGAATTCCTCAATCTGCCGGATCTCCTTGCCCAGCAGATTGATCAGCAGGCGTTCATTCCGTTCCACCGCAATAGCCTGAATGTCTCTCAGCCTTTCCAGATCCTTTTCCGTGGGAGGACGCTGAAAAAGATGCGAGCTTTTGCCGTGCAGATACTGGAAGTAGAGAAAGAGGGGTGACTTTGGGTCCAGTTTGAGCATCTTGTTAACGTATCGGTGGATGAGCTCCGGGTCCGGCCATCGCTCATCAAAGGCGTAACGAACGATCTTTTCCGCATCCCGGGGGGTGCAAGGCTGATCTGCCGCCTTCAGGGCGCAGGCGTTCAGACGCTTGGACTCTTTGTCCAGCCACCATTTGCCCGGGACGATAAGCCTCACGTATTTAAAAACGTCCGTAAGGGCTGCGGCGCCGGCCGGCGTCGCAGCCGCAAAGATTGTCTTGACGGCATTTTCCAATTGCGAAATGAAGGGGAGCGGGGCTTCGTACGTTTTGCTGATCAGGTAGGCAAAATAGGATAATCGACCGCCCTCGTTGCCATTTTCCATGGCCTCGGCAAGGAGCAGGTTCCCTTCCTTTTCCCAGCCGCCGATCCATTCGAAAATCGCCTGACGTACCTGCAGATAGGGCCGCCCCAGTGTCATATTCGTGAGGTCCACCTCGCCCATCTCAACAACTTCCTTCATGAATTCCCGATGGCGCGGGCTCTTTTTCTGCCTGGCAAAATGCAGGGACGCTTTGATATAGGCGACGCCGAGGGCTTCCCTGTTGATCCGCGCCAGGGGATCGAGGGCCACGGCCCTTTTCAAGTACTCAATTCCCTTGAGATATGCCTTTCTCTCGATACAGTAATTGCCGTTTCTTGCCAGAACGTCTTTATCGTCTGGGAACAACCTGCTGATTTCGTCTAATTTCTTGTTTCGCTTCCCGTTATCGTCGGCTTTTTCATAGAGGCCCAGCAGCTTGAGGTGAATGTCCTTGTCTGCCTGATAAATGGCAAGGCTTTTTTCATAAGCCTCCTCCGCCAATCGAAAGTTTCTTGTCTTGCCTTTCTTTTTTCTGCGGTCAAACCACGATTCGCAGGGATCATCGTCGCCCAAGGGGACACCTTGCAGCAAGGTGTCCCCAAGCAGATCTCCCAGATGGGCATAGACGATGGCGCTGAGTCTGCTGCTCTCTCCTGCGACGCTTTTATGGCAGAATAGAAATTCGTGCCACATCTTCAATAATTCATGGTCGTTGAATGCCCGACTGTTTTCATAATAAAGGTTCCTGGTCCGGGTATAAAGGAGATTGGCGACGGCGTTGTTCGGCCTTTTTTTCAGGATGTAATGGAGGTCGCGAAAATATTTATCCCCTTGGTCGGGACTCATGTGGAAAAGCGCCTGGAAATAGAATCTCGACAGGGTGCGGAGCAAACCCGGCTCGTTCGTCGGGAAATGGCTCAACATCCTGGATACGTGATCGAAGGAATCAGCATGGCGCCCCATGCGCCAGAGGTATTCGGCCCGCGGGAGGACGTGATCCAGCTCCGGTCGGTGGAGGATCCTGCAAATATCCATCAGCAGGGGTTCCTTGACCTCATCTTTGGAAAGGGGTGTCGCCCCATCGTTGATGATATGAATGAAAGGCCGGGCGGCCCTGAAAAGAAGGGAATCCTTGCCGAAGCGTTGCAGCGCCTCCAGGGCCTTGGCGTCATCCCCGGCATAAAAGGCGGATAGTCCTTTGATGAAAAGCCGCCAGTCGGCGAAGACGGAGTGCCGGCCGATCGCTTTCACCTCGTTTTGCGCATCGGCAAAACGCTCGGCGCCCAGATGCTCCAGGGCGGTGCGGACGGCGAGCAACTCTCTGTGCAGATCCGGATGGTTTTCCTGCAGCTCCGGGATGTCCTCGAAAGCGATCACGAGGGCGTCGGCCAGAGTCTTCCCTTCCGCCGCCGTCAGGGGTTTCCCCCCTTCTTCTCCATACCGCCTGACCATTACCGACGCAGTAGCGCTATAATCATCAGTTAGAGTAAGGCTTGGCGTCTCTAACCGTCCGTCAACGGGGCGACCCGTCAACAGCCGTATCTGCTCGAATACGGTTTTCGCCTCATGACGCTGACCTTTTTCCAGCATCTGCTGGGCAAGGCCCTGGTAGCAAGCGATGAGTCGGGGCTGGTAGAGCTCTTTATTGCGTTTGCAGAGCTCTTTCAGCCATTCCTTGGCCCGGCGGTAATTCTGCCGGTCAAGATCGGCCGCCGTTTTCTCATCGAGGACTTGCGTCGCCAGCAACTTGGGGCTTTCGCACCCCTTGGTTTTTTGTTTCTTTAACTTACTCATGAACTTTCTCATA
>CAKKRN010000205.1 GCA_919902745.1 Syntrophaceae bacterium
GCCTCGGCAAGGAATCCCGGATACGGATGCGGCCGGACGCCGCGCCGCCATTTTCACTTGACAATGGCCGGAGCGTCAGTGTAGATAGGCGCAAAGTTCCGGACATGAGGACATTGCCGAAGTGGCGGAATTGGTAGACGCGCTAGGTTCAGGGTCTAGTGGGTGTACGCCTGTCCGGGTTCAAATCCCGGCTTCGGCACCATAAGAGAAACAGGGGGTTGGCTCAGAAATGGGTTAACCCTCTTTTCTTTTGGGGGGCGCTTGGTCAACACTTTGAGGGGCGCCGCCCTGGAAAACGATTGCGGCAAATCCCGAAAACCTCTACACTGGCACAGAAAAGATCTTCAGGAGGGACGATGCGGAAGAGAGGGACGGCGAAGCGATCGGGAGACAGGCCAGGTTACGGCATTCTACTGACGCTGCTGCTTTTCATGCTGGCCTGGAGCGGCGTTGCCGCGGGGGCGGTGATCCGGGATCTCGGCGATCTCAGTCAGGACCCGCTTTACTATCTGGACCGGAACACGGCGGATGACCCGCTTCTCCCACCGCCGGAGCAGGCCCGTCTGAACGCCGAATCCGATCTCCTTTACTTTGCCCCGTGGCATCGGACCGAGCCCCGTCACACCCCGGAGCAGGCCTCCTGGGGATTCCGCGAATATGCAGGGACTCCAGGTTATGGAAAAGGCGGGCGGCCGCATCCCAAGGACTGGATCCGGAAAATGGCGGCCAATGCCCATCTCGCTGATTATCCGCAGCGGATGTTCCCGGCGGTGACGGTGAACCGCGCCGATTTCCGCATCCTTCCGACCCGCGAGCCTCATTCCCGTTATCCGAAAGGCCCCGGCAAGGACCATCCGTTCGACAACCTCCAGGAATCTTCCGCCCCGGCGGGGATGCCCGTCCTCGTGACGCTAGTCAGCCGCGATCGCAAATGGTTCCTCGCGGAGACGAGCCACCTCCTCGGCTGGGTGCCGGCGACGGATATCGCGACCGTCGATCCGGAGTTCATGAAGAGCTGGGAGAACGGCCGTTACGTGGCGATCGTCCGGGACAAGGCGCCGGTGACGGGCGGGAAGCGGGTTTTCTTCCGGGCGTCGCTGGGGGCGATCTTTCCGACGACCGGCGAAGATGCGAAAAGGACCTGGATCTGGACGGCGGCGCGCGACGCCCGGGGGAAGGCGCTTCTCCGGAAGGCGGCGGTGGCAAAAGAGGCGGCGGCGGACATGCCCGTGCCGTTCACCCCGAGCCATGTCGCGCGTCTCGCCCGGGAGCTTGCCGGTGAACGCTACGGCTGGGGCGGGCTCTACGGAAGGCGGGACTGCTCCGCGCTGGTCCGCGACATCTTCGCCCCGTTCGGCCTCTGGCTCCCCCGCAACTCCGGGGATCAGGCGGTCGCCTGGAAATTCACAAGCTTCCGGAACCTTTCCTCGGCGGAAAAGGAGGCCCTGATCGTCCGGCAGGGAGCGCCGTGGCGGACCCTGCTCTGGACGCCGGGACACATCATGCTCTACATCGGGGTCCATAACGGGAAACCGCTGATCTTTCACAACTTCTGGAGCATCAAGACGCAGGATGCGGATGGGAAGCGGGGAAAGATCATCGTCGGGCGTGCGGCGGTTACGACGCTCCATCCCGGCCGCGAACTCCCGAATCTGGATTCCCCCCGGGCCGGTCTCCTCTCCGGCCTCGAAGGGATGACCCTCCTCGGGGAACCGCCGGAGAACGGGACGGCGAAGCAGGAGACAAAGCCATGATTCGGAAACCTGTTCCCTCCCCTTCCTGCTGCAAATACAAACTCACGCTGGAGTATGACGGGACCGGTTACAGCGGCTGGCAGGTGCAGAAGAACGCCCGGAGCATCCAGGGAACCCTGATCGACGCCGCACGGGAACTCTTCGGGACGGAGGTTGAGGTCCAGGGGGCGGGACGGACCGACGCCGGCGTCCACGCCCTTGCCCAGGTCGCCCACCTCGACGCCCCGCGCCGCCTCCCACCGCAGCGGCTCCTCCAGGGTCTCAACGACCTGCTCCCCGCGCCGATCAACATCCTCAAGGTGGAAGAGGCGCCCGCGGACTTCCACGCCCGCCACATGGCCCTCGGGAGGAGCTATCTCTACCTGATCTCCCGCAGCCGGACGGCCTTCGGAAAGCGCTATGTCTGGTGGGTCAAGGACGCGCTCGATCTGGGCCGGATGGAGGTCGCGGCCGAAATTTTCAGGGGCTTCCACGATTTCAGCTCCTTCGCCGACAAGCGGATCGACAAGCACCTCTCCACGGAGGTGAAGATCGACCGGACGGAGGTCGTTGCCTCGGGGGAGCTGATCGTCTTTCGGATTGTCGGCTCCCACTTCCTCTGGAAGATGGTCCGCCGGCTTGCGGGCATCCTCGTCGAGGCGGGGCGGGGGAGCCTCTCCCCGGCAGAGGTGGAGCGAATGCTGACCAACGCCTCGGAAATTCCCGCACGATGCACGGCGCCCCCCTCGGGGCTCTTCCTCGCC
>CAKKRN010000206.1 GCA_919902745.1 Syntrophaceae bacterium
GATAAAAATAGGGGCTCTGTCCCCATTTATTCTGTAAGGAGATTCAGGATTTCCGGGCCGAAGCGGTTTGCACCCTCGGCGGAGAGGAGGCCGGGGCCGGCGATCTTCTGAAGGGATGCGTTCTCCAGCCGCGCCAGACCGATGAGCTGTGAATCGGAGAGGAGCATAAAACAGGCGCGGTTGATCTCCTCCGCCTTCCCGAACCGCCAGCGGTACAGCAGGCGGAGCCGCTCCTTCTGCACGGAGGTCAGTTGCGCGTATCTGGCGATGTTCCGGTGAGCCGACCGGTCGAGAACCCTCGGCCGCCAGACAACCGCGGTCATTCCGACGAAGAGGCGCTTTGCCTCCTTTTCCAATCCCTTTTCATGCAGTTCCGCGTCCAGTTTCCGGTAAAGGTCGGTCAGGTGGGCCGTGTCGAGGGCTGCGTAGTCGAGCTGTTCCTCGGAGAGGGGCCGGAGATCCCACCGGGAGCGCTGCATCTTCTTCTCCAGCGTGACGCCGAGGTGGGTCTCGAGCAGCGTGGAGAGGGAGAGCAGCCGGAATCCGAGAAGCGACGCGGCGCGGTGCGTGTCGAAGATGTTCCGGAAGCCGAAGGCGTAGTCCCGCTTCAGGATCCGGATGTCGTTGTCGCCGGCGTGGAAGATCTTGAGGATTTCCGGATCGATCAGGACGTCGCCGAGAAAGGAGAGGTCCAGGCCCGCCGCCAGCGGATCGATCAGCCATGTCCTCTCTTCCGTCTGGATCTGGAGGAGGCAGAGTTTCTCCCGGAAGTAGCGGAAGGAGTCGTACTCGGTATCGAACGCGATGACCGGCGCGGCGCGGATCGACTTTTCGGCCTTGGCGAGTTTTGCGGGCGTATCGACGAAGGTCCAGCGGTTTTTCATCGGATTATCCTTTTTCCCCTCTCCCCGGACGGGAGCCTCTTTTCGTTTTCATCCACGGCCCCCGCGCCGAGGGGCATGGCGGATTCCCCTCGGCTTGGCCTCCTGTCCATATCCCTCCCGCCGGGGAAAGGCAAGGGTGATATTTCCCTCCCGTCGGGATTATGATGCCGTCATCCTCAACACCGTCGTTGCCAACATCAAGATTCCGATGACGGCGAAGGCGCCCAGATCATGTCCGGAAAAGACCAGTTCGCGGAGTGTGGTCCTGGGGCCGCGCCGGTATCCCCTTGCCTCCATCGCGACGGCGAGTTCGTCGGCGCGGCGGAAGGCGGACAGCAGCAGCGGAACGGCGAGCGCGGCAACGGCGCGGGTCCGCAGCGCAAGGCTTCCCGTCGTGAAATCCGCGCCCCGCGCCATCTGCGCCATCCGGAGCCGGTCGTACTCCTCCAGCAGCATCGGCATGAAACGGAGCGCCATCGCGATCATCACGGCGAGATCCTGCGCCGGGATCCCGATCCTGGAGAGCGGCCGGAGCAGTCGTTCGATCCCCCCGACGAGTTCGGAAGGCGATGTCGTCAGCGTCAGAACGGCGGCAGCCAGGATGAGACCCGCGAACTGCCAGGTGACGTAAATCCCCCGGAGAAGCCCCTCCCGCGTGACCTGCACCGGCAGCGGGGCGAGCGACAGGAGCGGCTGCCCTTCGGTGAAGAAGAGATGAACGAGAAAGATCATCGCCATGAAAACCGCCACGGGCCGGAGCGCCCCCGCCGTCTGGGCGGGCGTCATGCGCGCCGCACCCGCGACCGCGGCGAGAAAGGCGCTGATCAGCGCGATCTCCACCGGCGTCGCCGCGAAGATGAGGAGGCTGAGCGCAACGACGGAGAGGATTTTCACCCGCGGGTCAAGGCGGTGGACGATCGTGTCGCCCGGCAGGTACTGTCCCAGACGGATCATCTCCCGCCCCCTTCCGGAAGAGCGTCGAGACCGATAGCGGTCAGGCGTTCGACCTGACCGAAGACCTCCGCCGGCGTTCCGATCCGAAGCACCTGCCCGCGGTCCATCACCACGACCCGGTCCGCCTCCGCGACGTCCCGCATCTCATGGGCGATGTGGATGATCGCCATTCCCTCCCGGTTGAGCCTCCGGATGATCGAAAGGACGCGCTGTTTCCCAGCCGGATCGAGATAGGCCGTCGGTTCGTCGAAGGCAATGTAGCTTGGGTTCATCGCGACCACGCCGGCGATCGAGAGGAGACGCTTCTCCCCGCCCGAGAGGGTGTGGGGCGCCCGTTTCTCGAGACCCTTCATCCCGACCATCGCCAGGCACGCATCGACGCGGCGCCGGATCTCCGCGGAGGGGAGGGCGAGGTTTTCCGGCCCGAAGGCGACGTCCTCCTCCACCGTCATCCCCACGATCTGGCTCTCCGGGTTCTGGAAAACCATCCCGACCCGCCGCCGGATCTCCCGGACGGAAGAGGCGTCGGTCGTCATCATTCCGTCCACGCAGACCGTACCGGCGGCGGGGAACAGGAGGGCGTTCAGGTGCTTGATGAGCGTCGTCTTGCCGGAGCCGTTCGGGCCGATCAGCGCCGTGTGGACGCCTTCGGGGATCTCGAGACTGACCCCCCGGAGGCAGTCCGGCGCCCCGACGTCGTAGCGGTAGATCAGATTTTCGACACGGATCATGGGAGCTTCCCGCCGAGACGGTCCCGGAGCTTGAGCGCGATCCAGGCCGTGAGGACGATCTTGATTCCGTCGCCCGGGAGGAACGGGAGGACGCCGACGGCCAGCGCCTTCACCGGGGCCAGACGGGCGACCAGAGAGAGCTGGAGAACCCCCAGCGCGTAGAGGACCGCCGTTCCCGCGACGAGCGAAAGGCATAACCAGGCGAAGCCGGGACGCGCCTTCACCGCGGCGAGTTTGCCGATCACGAAGGCGGCGGCGACAAATCCGATCAGGTAGCCGCCCGTCGGTCCGAAGAGGACACCGAGGCCCGCCTTGCCGCCGGCAAAGACCGGCAGGCCGATGATGCCGAGCAGGAGGTAGACCACCTGGCTGAGCGCCCCGAGACGTCCCCCGAGGAGCGTTCCGGCCAGGCCGAGAAACAGGGTCTGGAGCGTGATCGGCACCGGTGCGAGCGGGATGATGATGTAGGCCCCCACGGCGGTCAGCGCCCCGAAGAGGGATGCGTAGACCATGCCGCGGAGGGAGGTCTGTTCGGTGTCCATTGAATTTCGATCGGCCTTTCCATTGCGGGTTCGCCCATGCCGGGACACGTATCCCGTTTTGGCGCAGCCCGGTTCATTCTGACGGGAACATACTTCGATCCGGCCGGATTTTCAACCTTTAATCACGGGCATTCCGGTTTCCATACGGCCGGAACGATGGTTTGTCTTGTGCGATTCGTTTCAGTTCCGTTTCGATCAGTTCATACTCGCCCAGGTGCGTGCGCATGAGGCTCTTCCAGAGCTTTCCGTGGTTGGGCACCCGGAAATGGAGGAGTTCATGGACGATCACGTAGTCCTGGAGATGGGGGGACATCCTGGTCAATGCCTCGTCGAACGTCAGGCGGCCGGAGGTGGAACAGGAGGCCCACTTGGTCCTCATCGGCCGCACCGTTGCGGAATGGATCGGGACATCCAGCTTGGCGGCCCATTCCATTATGCGGCTCTTCAGCGCCTCCTTTCCGGTCAAGGTCTTCATCTCAGCCCCGCCTTTCCCTTAGCAGGAGCGTGAAGAGCGACTCCACGGCGGCGGTCACCTTATCCAGGTTGTCCTCCTCGGCACAGATGGCGAAGGTTACCGCTTTGCGCTTGCTCGCGCAGTTCCGCCTCGCTGCGTTTCCAGTTCGAAAATCGCACAAACGCCTCGCGGTCCACGGCGACGAGGAAGGCCTTGTAGCCAAGCGGTTCGACGTTCTGACGGAAATGGTCCGCCACGAACCGGGCGACCTCCGGAACACGCTCCTTCCCCTTGAGAAAATTCTTCAGATTCACCGCCCGGTCGAGAATCTTGTTCAACTCCTCGATGAGGATGTAGATGTTCCGCCGTCTGGTGCTGGCGGAGGATGATCTTCTGGAGTTCCTCCTCCTTTTTCGCAAAGAGGATGAAGTCCTTCAGAAACCGGAGCAACTGGGGGACGGCGCAAAATCCCTTTACCTTCGCCTCCAGGTTGCCCACCTCCTCGTGTTTCCAGTTGAAGAGGTTTCGCCGCGCCAGGTTCCACGTCACGCCGTAGGCAAAACCGATCGCCTCCGTGGCGGTGAAGAGCATCTGGGGGATCATCTCTTCGGGCGTCTCGGCGTGGTAGCGGCGGATCTGGTCCACGCCGAGGGCGATCGCCTCGTCCTTGCTCGCGTTCTTGCACTCGATCACGAGGACCGGGATGCCGTTGATCAGGAAGACCACGTCCTCACGTGTCCCGTGACGGCCGTTGTGGACGTAAAACTCCTCCGTCACTTCGTAGACGTTTTGCCACGCCTCGCGCGGCCGGGCGAGATCGCCATAGTCGATGAGCGTCAGATCGAGTTCGCGGTTCTGCTCGGCGCAGAAGAATTTTCCTTGATTGCGCAGGTAGATTAGGAAATCGCGGTTTCCGGCGATGTCGGCGGAGAGCCGCCGAAACTCGCCCAGCAGCGCCCCCTCGGCCTCCCGGTAGTCCGGGTTGAAGGCGCGCACCCGGTCATGGAGGAGATCGCCGAAAAAGAGGGAGGCGTTCCTTGCCCGTGCCTCGGGCGTGACGCCATCCAAGTCGAACCCCCGCCGCCTCTCGGCCTCACCCCGCGGCACATAGGTCCACCCGATCTCCTGGGCGTATGCCAGGATGCGGGCCTGGACGGTTTTGTGTTCTCCGGGTGTGGGCATAAGCGGATGCCTCTGTCCTGATGTTGGTCTTACTTTAAAAGCGCCGGTTCAGGGTGAGGAGATGAACGTTGCCGTCGCGGCAATCTCCTGCGCGATGATCTTCTGCGCTGGCTTGTCCTTCGGCCAGCCGGTTATATTCGCGTGATTTCTTGGCTCGGGCGTAGGTGCTATATCCAATTGCTGTCTTCGGATCGATCGAGCTCGAATATCAGCCCGGCCATACAAGGGGAGCGTGCGCTGATGGGCGACATTCTGTCCGATCCGCCATAATTCGGCCTCGGCCAATCCGAGGTGACGCGTGACGGATAAATCGGGCCAGGGATGTGGGATGAAGGCATCGGGGCGGACCGTCCGGTCAGCGCGCAGCCATCTGGCGAACAGTATGAAACGGGCCAGCCATTCATCATCGGCTACGGGAGGAGGCGTCGGTTGTTCCGTCATGAGGACCCCACTTGGCGGATGAGATCGAAAATGACCTGCGGTACTTCTCCCCAGTAGGGTTCCGTCCCATAGCGAGTGCTTCGCCTCTGGAGCGCCGCATAATGGAGATCCCCCTCGGGGCTGACGCTGACCGAGAGGAGGCGTCGGGGGGATCGATACCATTCCAGGGTGATGTGCCCGTCCGGTTCGGCGCCCACGGCAGGCGCCTTCGTTCCCAGCGGCAAAGCCTTCAGAAAGGAAAGGGCCGTCATGAATGCGTCATACGTTACGGGCAGGGCGCCATACCCATCCCAGTCGGGGGAAGAACATTGATTCCAGACATCAAACAACTCGTCGAAGACGCCCTTTGCGTCCAGTCCCAAGGCGTGGGAATTTTGCAGCCTGCTCCACCACCGTTCCGTTTGCTTCGTTATATACTGGGCGGTATCGCTGTAAGCGGTTGTCGAGCCTCCAAAAGAAGGCATCGTAACAATCGGTGATTCAAAAATCATCGCATTTCCTCCAACGCTTTTGGTGTAATGCTGCCGTAAAAGACCCTGTTTTTCAGCCATCGCATCTCTTCGATCCGCTGCTCCATTACGGCATTTTGCGCCTCAAACGGTGGCGTTGTGGTAAAGACATCGATATCGAGGATCAAACCCGCCCCCTCTTCCGGCGGCGAATCCTGCGGCGGCTGCATCGTTCTGATCGTATTGATCGCGTAAGGATAACCGGGAACGTTCAATGTTTCGTGGTGGAAAAACCCCGCAAAGGGCAATTCCAGCCCCATAGGCGTTTTCGGGATGATCTGTAGGTAAGCCTCGATGCGGGACCCTTTCGGCAGCAAGATCCGATTGATGAAGCGAAGGCCCAGCCGGTGAATCTCCGCGGGTTGGGCCGCGGCTTGGTGAATCCGCCACAAACGCAGCGCCTCGTTGCGGAACTGGTTCCAGCTTTGATATGGCTGAAGGCGACTGAAAACAAAACCGTCCCGGTGGAATTGCGCGATGCGGCGTTTATCGCCCGACTGGAGCTGCAGGCCTTTCCAGCCCATGTCTTGGATGGATTGCTCGGCCGGCTGCCCTTTGTCGATCTTCAGCTCATGCCGTATTTCCCGTTTGGATTGAACAACCGGATAATCCGGCAGTTCTTTACTGAGCCGCTCCGAAACGGCCGACTCCTCCCAGGGCGCCTCCGCGCGTGCACGGATATCGAGAACCGCCTCTATGATGGGCGCTCGGGCCAGCAGCGGAAATTTTTCCGTTAAATCGATTTTCAGGTTGGAGGCGGGGCTCATGGCTTACCTTCCTTATCGTCATCCATCTAATTTAGGCTGGAATATACTCTCCCATATCACATTCTTCACTTGTGGAAAAGATGTTTGCACGTTCCAGAACGATAACGTAGCGTCCCTTTCTCGCGTAATCTGCGCGAAATTCGGCTGTTGAACCATCTACTCCGTTTCGTTATCCTCCCGTTCTGATAGATCGAGGTCATGGACCCGGATCTGTGCGGTCATCAGCTGCTGCAGTAGATTACTGAAGAGCTCGTTTAGGAGCGCTTTACGATGCATATGCACTTCCATCTTTGCATCCACAGCCATCAGGCACTGAGCTATTTCCTCCTCTTCCTTTGTCTTGGGAACGACGATTTTAATATTTTCAAAGCTGCCTTTGCTCAAAATTGGTACCGGACCAAAGGTTGCGAATCCGCGCCAGTATTCCGCAAAGTAGCGCAGAAGATAGTAGACAAAAGCCGGATCATGCTTGTCATTGCAGATGATGGAATTGATCTGCTGGTTGGTTGCTGAATCGGCTTTCGAGGTCATACCTACTTTGCCGATGCTTGAACCAATACAGACGCACATGACGGCATCTTTTGGCAGGCATCGAATAACTTCCAACCCACGTCGTGAAAGCTTCTTCTCGGATCTATAAACTTGCCGTGTTCGTCCCAGATCCGCAGGGGAAATGAAGTCCACTTCCGGTGGTACATAATATTCCGGCACCTTAGTTTTCGGGGTGGTTCCAGTCACGACTTTGCCGAGCGAGCCGATCTTCACCATCTCCCAGCTCTCCGGTACGGGGCCGATTTCGGTTTGCTTCTGGGGTTCGCCACGGAGACCCTCGGTGAAGAGCTTGTGCAGAAGGGTCTTTTTCAGTTCAGTGGTAAGCGCCAGAAGTCGTTCCTGGCGATTTCCTCCCGGGTGACGATCCGGCTGTACTTCTCCTCCTCCCGCCAGGCGGTGAACGTATCGGCGATGCGCAGGACGGCCTCGGCCGGGAGGTAGTTCTTCGGATCGCCCTTGACGAAGTCGCGGCCGGCGTTGAGGAGGAAGAGCTTGTTCCGCCGCTCCGCCGGCTTGGCCTTATTCAGGACGATGATGATGCCGGGGGCGGTCGTGTTGTAGAAGAGGTTGTCCGGCAGGTAGATCACCCCCTCGATGAGGTCCTGCTCCACGAACCAGCGGCGGACCTCCTTTTCCTTGTTGGTGTTGGCGTTGCCGGAGCCGCGTGAGGCGGCGCCCGTGTCGAGGACGGCGGCGGCCCGTCCCTCCGGCTTGAGGCTGGCGAGGATGAAAATGAAGGAGGTAAAAGGGTTTGCATTCTTTCATTGATTCACCGGATCGCCCATCGTATACTTCCACATCGTAAAGGCAGAATGCTTATCCAGGGAGGGATGGCCGGTCCGCGCGGCGGGTGTTCAGCCTCGACAGGGATATGAACGGAGCAGAACCGAAACATCGCGGATCCGGTCCATCCACCTGGAGACGGTCCGCCGGATCGATCCTCGCCATCATGGCGCTCATCTATCTGCTCATGATGGGGCATGCCTATTTCTTCGCCGACCGCGTGATCTTCCAGCCTCCCGCCCCATCCTACGGAGACGGGGAATCGATCCTGAAGATCCCGGTCGGGGGCCATTTAGCGATATCGGCCCTCCATCTCCCCAATCCCGGCGCCGACTACACGATCCTCTACAGTCACGGCAACGCCGAGGATCTGGGCGACATCCGGGGGAGGCTCGCCCGGTATCGGGAACGGGGCTTTTCCATCATCGCCTACGACTACCGGGGCTACGGAACCAGCCCCGGACGTCCCTCGGAGAAGGCCGCCTGCGCCGACATCGACGCCGTCTATGACCATCTCGTCGGGCAGGCCCGGGTCCGTCCGGAGCGGATCATCGTCTACGGAAGATCGCTCGGCGGAGGTCCCAGCGTCGATCTGGCGGCCCGCCGGCCCGTCGCCGGGCTCGTCCTGGAGAGCGCCTTCGTCTCAATCTTCCGGGTGATGGCGAGGGTCCCGCTCTTCCCGTTCGACAAATTCGATAACATCCGGAAAATCGGGAAAATCGGCTGCCCGGTCTTTGTGATCCATGGAAAAAGGGACGAGATCGTCCCGTTCTGGCATGGGGAAAGGCTCTACCGGCAGGCCCGCGAGCCGAAGATGCGGCTTTGGGTGGAGGGGGCGGATCACAACAACCTGGTTCAGGTCGCCGCGGAGGAGTACTGGCAGGGGCTGGAACGGTTCACACGCCTGATCGGGGGTAACGGATCGCCGTCTCCACTCTTACAAAATCTGCTTGACAAGATAAAAACGGACTGTTATGGATAGGCCACTTTTTGGGAAGGATCGTTATGGAAAGAGTCAAGACCATCGTCAGCCCCGCACGGATTTCGATTATTATCGGAATCATTATTCCCTGCTGCATAGGGACTGGGTGATGGTCTGTTCTTAAAAAAGCTTGAACTGCAAACCGTTACCATCCCCTGGTAACGGTTTTTTTTAGGGGAAAAACAGACTTAAGGAGAGAAGCCATGCAACAAACCGGATCGCAGATCCTTTTTACGGCCTTGAAGGAAGAAAACGTCGATACCCTCTTCGGTTATCCGGGAGGATGCGTCATGGATATCTATGACGAGATGTTCC
>CAKKRN010000207.1 GCA_919902745.1 Syntrophaceae bacterium
CAAATATTTTCAGGTCTACCCCCTTCTCAAGGGGTTTATCCCTCGTATGAACCTGAAATATCATTAAGCGTCCATTTTCATCGGGGATGGGGATTTCGATGAGATAGTCAAAACGTCCCGCACGCAGCAGCGCCGGGTCTATCTGATCCATGCGGTTTGTGGCCGCAAGTACCAGGACGCCCTTCAGTTCTTCGATGCCGTCCATTTCCGTGAGGAATTGCCCGATGACACGTTCGGTCACGTGCGAATCGCCCCCTTCTCCCCGTTTTGAAGCGATGACGTCCAATTCGTCGAAGAAGATGATGCAGGGCGCCGCCTGTTTCGCCTTTTTAAACATGTCCCGGATACCCCGCTCGGACTCCCCGACATATTTTGACATCAACGCCGGCCCCTTGACCGATATAAAATTGACCTTCGTCTCGTTTGCTACGGCCTTTGCCATAAGGGTTTTTCCCGTTCCCGGCGCCCCGTAAAGCAATATCCCTTTCGGGGCGGTAATTTGGGCATGTTTGAACATATCAGGATATTTGAGGGGCCATTCCACGGCCTCGCGTATTTGTTGTTTAACGGTTTCAAGCCCCCCCACGTCCTCCCACCCCACGTTGGGTATTTCCACAAACACCTCACGTAAGGCAGAAGGCTCAACCTCTTTGAGCGCCCCGATAAAGTGGTCCATAGATACCTTCAGATTCATGAGTGTCTCGTAAGAGATGTTTGCCGCATCGAAATCAATCTCCGGGATGACCTTCCGCAGGCAGAGCATGGCGGCTTCACGGCAAAGCGCCTGGAGGTCTGCCCCAACGAAGCCGTGTGTGATTTCCGCCAGTTTTGCAAGGCTCACGTCTTCGTTCAACGGCATGCCCCGGCTGTGTATTTCGAGAACGGAAAGCCGTGCGTTCTTATCCGGAATGGGGATCGAGATTTCCCTGTCGAAACGCCCCGGACGCCGCAACGCGGGGTCCAGCGCTCCTGGAATATTTGTGGCGGCAATGACGATCACGTGTCCCCGGTTATCCAATCCGTCCATAAGCGCCAGGAGTTGAGCCACCACCCGTTTCTCCACGTCCC
>CAKKRN010000208.1 GCA_919902745.1 Syntrophaceae bacterium
CAACTCATAATCTTCACTTTTCATATTACGTTGTGGGTAACACTTTGTAGGTGTTGCCAATGACTGGCATATTTCCTCATTTCCCCGGTCGCTCCTGCGCACTTACGGAGGGAAAGCTGCAACGCAAGCGCAGTTGCCGAGAATCTCTCTGCCAATCAATAATCGAAAAGATATCGACATGATAGATGTTATTGACCGGTAGGCGAAGTCAGTCCATGCTCAATTCAACAGATTATCAACTCAAAAGCGCATGAACCGGACAATAAACCCCAAAAGAACCCCGGAAGTGGACCTTCCGGGGTTCTTTCATGTTCAGAGCAGGTCGGGGAGTTTGTCCAGGGCCTTCTCCAGGAGGTCCGGTTTCGGACCTCCCGCCTGCGCCATGTCGGGCCGGCCGCCGCCGCTGCCGCCGACGAGCGGGGCGATGGCCTGGATGATCTTTCCCGCATGGTACCGGTCGTTGAGATCCTTCGTCACCAGACAGAGGAGCATCGCTTTCCCGTCCGCCCGGCTCCCGAGCAGGATGATACCGGAACGAAGCCGATCCCGGAGCTTGTCGCCTAAATCCCGGAGGGTTTTGACATCGGAGGCCTCCACGACGGTCGCAAGGACATCGATCCCGTGGATCTGACGGACGCGGCCCATCAGATCGCCGGAATCCTTCGCCGCCAGTTTCCCTTTCAGGGCTTCGATCTCCTTCTCCAGCTCCCGTTCACGCCGAAGAAGCTTTTCCGTTCTGTCCGCCGTCTCCAGAAGGCCGATCCTCAGGAGACCGGCCGTCTTCCGTAGTTCATCCCCCGCGCGCCGCACATGGGCGACGGCCGCGTTTCCCGTCACCGCTTCGATCCGGCGAACGCCTGCGGCTATAGCCGACTCATGGACGATCTTCAAAAAGCCGATCTCCCCCGTCCTTTTTACATGCGTCCCCCCGCAGAGCTCGCGGCTGAAAGAGCCCATGCCGACAACGCGGACCGTCTCCCCGTATTTCTCGTCGAAGACCGCCGTCGCCCCGGTCTTTACCGCCTCCGCAAGGGGCATGACAGCGGTTTCGACAGGGACGTTCGCCCGGATCATCCGGTTGGC
>CAKKRN010000209.1 GCA_919902745.1 Syntrophaceae bacterium
CCGGATCTGATCAAGGAGATGCTGAAGTAAAAAAAGTTAGAAATAACGAACCGACTTCTGTGAGTAGGATTATGAAGAAAATGAATTCCGCAGGCAACGCCGTATCCCGCCGCACCTGGCTGATCAGCCTATCCGTCACCATAGGCATCATCATCCTGATCGAGCTGCTGAAGAAGCTCAACTCCATCATTGGATTTACCGGCATTGTCCTGCAGGGGATGTCGGGCCCCCTCAACGATGAACAGGCTAAACAGCTTAGTATGGTCAAGGACAGCGAGAACCATCTGCTTGCCCTCATCAACGTCGTCCTGGACATCTCCAATGCCAAAGGGGGATTTAAAAGAGGAGACAGTGCCCCCGTTGTCATTCCCACGGAGGCGGGAATCCGTGCGCCGTCCCGGCCCTGTACGCGATACGGGGCCGGAATGATGAGGTGACGAATGACGGGAAGGGGTCGTCATTCCGGATCGAATCCGGATTAATTGTTTTCATTGACAGTGAAAACAATTAGGTTTATGTTTCTATTATGAAAGAAATCATTTGGCAGTCTAAGTGGTCAAAGGACCAGATCAGGGCGACCCTCCGGGAGCAGTTCCAATCATTTTGGATGCGGGATACCGGCGTCATCCGTGAAAAGCTCGCGGAACTGCTGAAAGCAACCGAACCCTCCCACGCAGTGATCATCTCCGGGCTCCGGCGGGTCGGAAAGTCCACGCTACTTGCGCAATTAGCGCACCGTCTGGGAGAAGAGGTCTTTTACTACCTTAACTTTGAGGATGAACGGTTCCTCGGTTTCCAGTCCGATGACGCCAATGCTATCTATCAGCATTTGGTTGAGATATACGGTCAGCGGAGCGTCTTCATCATTGATGAAATCCAGAACGTCGTCGGTTGGGAACATTTCGTCCGGCGTTTCATGGACATGGGGTTCAAGTTCTACATCACCGGATCCAACGCCTCTCTCCTCAGCCGTGAGCTTGGCACCCGGTTGACGGGCCGTTATGTTCCCCTTGAGCTCTTACCGTTCTCCTTCGGCGAGTTTCTCACCTTCAAGGGCTATGAAACACCCGATTTAACTCGCCTGACAACGACCGGACAGGCCCTCCTTCAACGCCATCTGGATGAATACCTTGAACAAGGCGGCATTCCCGAACCTGTTAAATATCCCGCTCTCCCCCTGCATCGAGCGCTCTACGACGATGTCCTTTACCGTGATATTGCTGCGCGATACCACATTGACGATGTGCGTGCCTTGAAGGAGTTGGCTTACTCCCTGATCAGCAACCCGGCCTGCCTCGTATCATTCAATAAACTCAAAGAGCAGCTTAAACTGGGGAGCGTCAATACGGTTAAGAATTATATCGAGTACCTTGAGAAAAGCTGGCTGATATTTACCGTAAACGTCTATGATTATTCGGTAAGGCGGCAACAGATTGCGTCAAAAAAGACCTACGCCATCGACACGGGTTTGATCAACGCGGTAGGGTTTTCATTCTCGCCGAATCGCGGCCGATTATTGGAGAACCTGGTTTTCCTTTCACTGCGGCGGCGGGGACGGGATATTTACTATTTTCTGCCCAAGAACGGTTATGAGGTCGATTTTTACCTGCCCGATAGGGGTGTTTTAATCCAGGTTTCCCAGAACCTCCATCAGCGGGAGACAAGGGAAAGGGAAACCCGGTCGCTGTTGGCGGCCATGACCACACTGAACCTGAAGGAAAGTCTGATCCTTTCAGAAGGCCAGGCCGAATCCATTCAAGATGGGGGTAAGACCATCCACTTGCAGCCGGTAGCCGCGTGGCTGTTAGGCGCTTAAATGTAAAATATTTCGACGGGGGGACAAGGGATAGGAGGAAAGGCCGGATAGACGGTTCATCCCTCAGTCGGCCTTCGCATGCGTGATCCACTTCTGCAGGCGGGTCTGTTCGTTTCCCCACCCGTCGGAAAGCCGGAGGTCCAGAAACGACCGGAACAGTTGATCCATCATCCCGGCCGCCTTTTCGATCAGGTAGATCCGCTCGAGGATCTGCCCCTCCCGGTCGGCCTCTTCCCCCTCGCTTTCCGCGACGGACGGCAGTTTCATGGACTGGAAATGGAAGCGGTCCGCCTTGAAGGTGAATTCCCACTCCGCCTTGTCGTGGGCCATCCGGAGGCGCGCTGCGGTGATCTTCTTGCCTTGGCGCAGCGCCTCCTTCCCCTCCTTTAGGTCGGCGTGGAGCCCCTGACAGACGACCGTTTCGGTGTACTCCCCTTCGCCCGATTCCAGGACGAGGCGCCGGACGAAAACGATCTCGCTTTCACCGCCGCCGGGAACATGGATCATCCCGTTTCTCTCCTCGCTCTTGAACCAGAGCCAGGTGAGAAATTCCCGGCCGACGGTCAGCGGATCGACCCCCGGCGGGAGGGGCGGGAGAGCGACGTCCCGGGAACTTGATCCGGCAACAGCCCCCTGCGGATTCAGGCCCGCTCCGTCGGCGGCCCACGGCGCATAAGGAGAGAGGCTGAGCGAAAAGGATTCCCGGAAAAGCCCCTGAAGTTCTCCGGCCACCTTGTCCGAGAGGCAACAGAAGGTCACGACATGATCCGGAACGGACCAGCAGATCTCATGAAAGGAGGGGACGGGTAGGGTTTTGCCTAACAGTTCGAGGCGCACCGACTCCCGGATCGCCTCGCGCTGTTCCCGGTAGAGCTTCTTCTGTCCGCTTTCGGCGAGCTGCTTCCGTTCCGCCTCCAGGATCCGAAGCCGGAGAAGGGAAGGGGCGACCGACTTCCGGTCGATGCGGAGGGAAAAGAGCATGTACCGCCCCTGGGCGTAGGAGGCGTAGGCGAAATCCGTATCCAGGCAATTTTCCAGAGATGTCCAGCCTGCCGCCATTTCGTCCGTCGTGCGCCAGACGGTCTGGAAGGCGTAGCGCCGGATCTGTTCGTTGAAGAAGTCGGGGAAATGGTCCGGCAGCGCGCCTGCGATGCGGTACCGCGAAAACGTGACAGCTCCCTTCAACAATCCCATATGTGTCTCCTTTTTGCGGGCGACACTAACCCGGTTGGCTCGATGATGTCAAGTTCAAGAACCCGCGTTCCGGGGACACGTTCCGATCCCTCCGGGCTTGGGGACACCTTGCGGCAAGGTGTCCCCACATGTCCCCGGAACAACTGATCTGCATCATGCGCATGGACACCCGGATTATTTTGTGATAGGGAAAGGCGCAAATCTGTTCCAAGAGGATCCGATGTTGATCAAAAAAGTCGGAATTGTCGCCAATATTGCCAAGGAAAAATCGCCTGAATACACCGCCGCCCTTCGCGAGTGGATGCTGATGCGCGGGCTGGAGGTCTATCTCGAGGAGGGGATCGCCGCGAAGATTGGCTGCCTTCCCGGCGTTGAGAAAGGGAAGCTCTGGACACTGGTGGATCTGATCGTCGTTTTCGGCGGCGACGGCACGATCCTCAGAACGGCCCGCCTGGTCCGGGATCGGGATGTTCCGATCGTCGGGATCAATCTCGGCGTATTCGGGTATCTGACCGAGGTGAACCTCGACGAGATGTACAGCGCCATGGAGGTGATCCTGGCGGGGGATTTTCAGGTCGAAAAGAGGATGATGCTCGATGTGGAGATCCAGGGGGGCGAGGAGCCGTTTAGGGAAGGGACGGTCCTGAACGACGTCGTGATCAATCGGGGGAATCTCTCGCGGATCGTCGAGTTGGAGACAACGGTGGACGGTTGCTATCTGACGACCTTCAAGGCCGACGGCCTCATTGTCGCGACGCCGACCGGCTCCACGGCCTATTCGATGGCCGCGGGCGGACCCATTGTATTCCCCGAGCTGAATTCAATCCTCATCAACCCGATCTGCCCCCATACCCTGACGAACCGGCCGGTCATCCTGCCGGAAAGCGCCGTCGTCCGGGTGATGCTGGGCGCGATGGAGCAGGGGGCGACCGTGACGCTCGACGGACAGGTCTCCTTTACCGTGAAGTACGGAGACAGCATCACCATCCGGAAATCGCGGTACATCACCACGCTGGTCTCCTCCCCGAACCGGGGCTATTTTGAGATCCTGCGGACAAAGTTGGGATGGGGCGGCTCCCCGACGGGAGCGGTCCGGAAGGGACAAGATGCTCGCGGAACTGAACATCCGTAATTTTGCGATCATCGATGAATTGAAGGTGGCCTTTGACGGGGGCCTGAACATGATCTCCGGGGAGACCGGCGCCGGAAAATCGATCATCATCGGCGCCGTAGGCCTGTTGTTAGGCGACCGGGCGAATACCGACATGATCCGCTCCTTTGAGGATGCGGCCGTCGTGGAGGCGCTTTTTGACATCCGCGGGCAGGACGGGTTGCGGGCGAGGGTCCGCGAAATGGGATTCGGCGATGGCGAGGAGCTTGTCGTCCGCCGCGTGGTCTCCCGTTCCGGAAAGAACCGGGTCTATATCAACGGCCGGCTTTCATCGCTCCAGTCGCTCGCCGCGATCGGCGAATCTCTGATCAACATCTGCGGCCAGCACGAACACCAGATGATTCTGAACCCGGACAATCATACGGATATCCTCGACGAATTCGGGGGACTGCTGCCCCTCCGGACGGCCTATCGGGAGAGGTACGACCGTTATCGTTCGCTCCAGCAGAAACTTTGCGGTCTTCAGGGGCGCAGCACAATAAGGGCTGAACGGGAAGAGCTTCTCCGTTATCAGATCGGCGAGATCTCCCAGGCGGGCGTGCGGACGGGGGAGGACGCCGCCCTGACGGAAGAGAAGAAGATCCTTGCGAACGTTCAAAGGCTGATGGATTTTGCCGGCGCGGCCTATGAGACCCTCTACGGGAAAGGCGGTTCCGTGCTGGCCGAGTTCCGCGGCGTGGTTTCGGCCGTGAAGGAGATCCGGAAGATCGACCCGGGCTCGAAACTCTCCGAACAGGAGTTAGAGGAACTCTACTACCGAATCGAAGAGGCGGCCTTCACGCTGCGCGAGTATTCAAAACGTCTCTCGTTCGATCCCGCCCGTCTGGAGGCCGTCGACGAGCGGCTGGAGCTGCTGGGGCGTCTGAAGCGGAAATACGGAGGAACCCTCGATGCCGTCCTCATGAAACAGGCCGAGGCGGAGCGGGAGATTGCGGAGATCTCCTCCCTGGGAGAGGAGATCGAGGCGCTGACCCAGAACATTGCGGCCGAGCGGGAACGGCTGATGGAAGTCGCAGCGGAGCTCTCTTCAAAGCGACGCGAGGCGGCCGCCGCGCTGAAGCAGTCGGTCGAAGCGGAGATCCGAACGCTTGGAATGGAACACGCACGGTTCGAAGCGGTCTTTGCGGATCTCCGGGGCGATCCGGATGAGGCGACCCTGAACGAAAAAGGGATGGACGCCCCGGAGTTTTATCTCTCGGCGAACGTGGGCGAAGAGATGAAACCGCTTAGGGGGATCGCCTCCGGCGGCGAGCTCTCCCGAATCATGCTTGTGCTGAAGAAGGTTCTGGCCCGGACGGGTTCGGTGGGGACGATCGTCTTCGATGAGGTCGACAGCGGAATCGGCGGGGCGACGGCGGAGATCATCGGCCAGAAATTACGGGAAGTCGCAGGGCACCATCAGGTTCTCTGCATCACCCATCTGCCGCAGATCGCCTGCTGCGGCGACCGCCATTACCGGGTGGTGAAACGGGTCGCCGGCGAGCGGACGAACACGTCCGTTTCACTTCTTTCCGGGGAGGAGCGTCTGGATGAGATCACCCGCATGTTGGGCGGGGTGGCGCTGACGCAAAAGACAAAGGAGCATGCACGGGAGATGCTTCTTGCCGCGCGTGGGTGAGGCAGGGTACAGCCCGGAGGAGTTGGAGGGCGGTTTCTGCGCGGGGACATGATGCCGCATCGTGCGTAAAGTGGGGACACGATGCGGCATCATGTCCCCACTTCACGCAGGCAGGAGAGAGCGATGCTGAGAAAAGCCCGTATCGGCGACGTCAAGACAATTCACAGACTGATCAATATCTCCTCCGGGAAGGGAGAGATGCTGCCCCGTTCGCTGATGGATATCTATGGCAGTCTGAGGGATTTCTACGTTTATCAGGACGAAGGGCCAAATGAGATCCGCGGGATCTGTGCGATGAGCATCATCTGGGAGAACCTGGCGGAGATCCGCTCCCTCCATGTCGATGAGGAGCACCGGATGGAGGGGATCGGGCGGAAACTGGTGGAGGCCTGCATCTCCGAGGCGATCACGCTGGAGCTCTTCCGGGTCTTCACCTTGACCTACAAACAGGAGTTCTTCCATAAACTCGGCTTTCTGGAGGTAAAGCGCTCCACGCTTCCGGAGAAGATCTGGTCCGATTGTTTCCGCTGCTCCAAGTACCCCGATTTCTGCGATGAAGTCGCCATGATCCTGGAGCTTTGAGATCACAATGTTTCATAAGTTTGCCCTTTTTGTTCTTGTGCTCTATTGCCTGTCCGGCTGCGCTGCTCCAGCCCGGAAGCCGGCGACGCGACCGGCGCAGCCCCCCCCCGTCGTAAAACCGCTTCCCCCTGCCGCGAAACCGGCGCCGCCGTCCCCCATTTCCCCGTCGGGAATCCCGATCCCGCCGGAGATTCCCGTGCCGTCTGTTGTCCCGAAGCCGCTTCCCCCGCTCGTCCGTCTCCCGACCGACCAGTTTCCGCTGTTCACCGACGACATGGACCTGGCGTCGCTCGAGACGGCCGTCGAAAAGAGCCTCCAGTACTACAAGAGGGCCGCCGGAAAAGGTCCGGTGCGGATGGACGATACCTGGGTCAGCGTAAAGGATCTGCAGGATTCCCTGATCACCCTCCGGGAGATCCTCCGGAGCGGCGAGACGGCCGAGGTCAGGCAGACACGCATCCGGGAGACCTTCGACGTCTACCAGTCGACCGGTTCGGACGGGAAGAATAACGTCCTCTTCACCGGCTATTTCGAGTCGATCTTGAAGGGGTCGCTGAAGAAGACCGAGGAATACCGATATCCGGTTTACAAAGCACCCGATGATGCGATTACGGTAAATCTTGGCAAATTCCGCGACAGGTACAAAAACGAACAACTGATCGGTCGCGTGAAGAATGGGGAACTGGTTCCCTACTACAGCCGGAGTGAGATCGAGAATCAGGGCTCCCTGGCCGGGCGGAACCTGGAGCTCGCCTGGGTGGATGATCCGGTTGACCTCTATTTCATGCATACCCAGGGCTCCGGCAAGATCGAGATGACGGACGGCAGTCTGCTCCAGATCGGGTATGCGTTGAAGAATGGTCGTCCTTTTCAGAGCGTCAGTCCTTATCTCCTGAAGATGGGAAAAATCACCCCCCAGGAAAATTCCTACAAGGAGATCAAGAAATACCTCAAAGAACATCCGGATGAACTGTCGGAGATCCTTGGGCACAACGAGAGCTTTATTTTTTTCCGGATCGTCAGGGAGGGTCCCATTGGCGCAATCGAAGAGATCCTTACGCCGGGGCGTTCGATCGCCACCGATCCGGATCTCTTTCCGAAGGGGGCGCTCGCGTTCATCCGGGCGCGGAAACCGATCCTGGACAAGGAAGGAAACGTCGAGTCCTGGATCCCCTATTCCCGTTTTGTCGTCAGTCAGGATGTCGGCGGTGTGATCAAGGGGGCGGGGCGCGTCGATCTTTTCTGCGGAAGCGGCGGCGAGGCGGAGATGCTTGCGGGAAGCCTGAAGGAGCGAGGGGAACTCTATTTCCTCGTGAAGAAGAGGGCTAATTAGAGAAACGCCAAAAAAAAGGCGGCCGTCGTTCCGAGATGAACGGCCATATTGAGCCCGCAGAGAATCTCCAGGACGAGTGGATTTTCGTATCTTTTCCCGGCCATCATCAGCGAGATGCCCGCCGACAGGGCCATCACGGGGAGGTAGATGTAAAGGGCCTTTCGGGGGATCCCCGCGTTGAGTGAAGAGTACATGGAAAACCAGGAGAGGATGGAGATCAGGCAATACAGGGCCGTCCCTTTCGCGTTCCCCAGCCGGCGGAGAAGGCTTACTCCGCCGCCGGCCGGATTGGCGGAATCTGCCGGGAATTCGTGGAGCAATACCACGTTGAAGATGGAGAGGCCGATCGGCAGCGCCATCCAGTGGATGCAAGGGGCAATATACCCCCGCTGTATGTAGAAGGCGGCAACGATGGGGAGCCATCCATAGCAGAAGGCGATCAGAAGTTCACCTAATCCGCTATCGGCTGGACGGATGGGCCGGGTGGCGTAGAAAAAACCCGGCAGGGCGCCAAGGCAGCCCAGCAGAAGCGTAAAAGGTCCCGTTCTCAGGCCGAATTGCAGGATGATGCCAATGAAAATGGCGAGTGCGATGAAGATGGCAGAGGTCTGGAGCGGGCCGGAGCGGCGAAGAATCAAATCCGGCAGCGTTCCGGATTCCCCGGCGAAAAGGTTTCGGAGGCGACGCCGGGATCGTTCATTCTCAACCAAAGCGAAGTGACCGCCCGCATGGTAGGTGGAGAGCATCACCATGACGATGCCCAGCATGCCGAGAACCCAGACGGGGAGACCAAAGACGTGATCCAGACGCCAGGCCAGAAACGTTCCGAGACAGAACGGGAGGATGCCGAGGGTATGGAACGGCGGACCGGACAATCCCAGCCAGCCCTCGATTTTTGTCAAGACGCCTGTTTCTGTTTCCGGCATTTCGATCGACCTCATTGCCTCTGTATCGTAGTGCAGTCAAGTAACACAAAGTACGGAACTTGTCAAACGACCGTCAACGCTGAGCCGCCGTTAATTGATCATTCGTCCTGATTAAAAATATTACATTTTTTTCTTGATTGTTGTTTTTTTTTGTGTTAGGGGTATCGCCAAGATGATTGGGGAACAGGTTCGTCCCCTTATTATTCGAAATCATGAACATAGCAAAACCTTATGCATTTTTTTCCGACTTCGGTACTTATTGTTAGCAAAATCGGTCATTTCGCAGCATCATCCGGAAGCGACGATGATGAGACATTGTCTAAGGCCCTGTACATCCGACAGCTGTTGAACCACCCGGTTGTGGTGGCGGAGTAATGATCCATTAAACCAATGAATGAAAGGGGGACGTAAGGAATGACGAAGGCAGAATTGATTGCGGTGATGGCGGAGGGGGCGGCGGTTACGAAGGCGGCGGCAGCGAAAGCGCTGGAGGCCTATGCCGGAGCGGTGGCCAAAGAACTCAAGAAAAGCGGTAAGCTCGGACTGGTGGGGTTCGGCACTTTTTCCGTCGTGAAGAGGAAGGCCCGTGACGGCAGGAATCCCCAGACCGGAAAGAAAATCAAGATCGCAGCCAAGAAGGTGGTTAAATTCAAGGCGGGCAAGGCCCTGGCTGACAAGGTAAAATAGCGGGGACATGAAGAGCAAGGGCAGGAAAGGCCTCCATCCGCGGATGGGGGCCTTTGTCTGTGTACAGGGTCTGATTCATCTCCGCTTCCAGCGAAGCGGACAAGGCGGAAGCAGGAGGCGCCATTGCAGGAGGTGCGTTTGACGAGGAAACGGATTTTAAGCGGGATGAGGCCTACGGGGAAGCTCCATCTGGGAAATCTCCATGGCGCCCTTTCAAACTGGATCGCGCTGCAGAATCACGGCGATTACGACTGCTTTTACTTCGTTGCCGATTGGCATGCGTTGACAAGCGACTACGCCGGCACGGGTGAGATCAGGGCGAACACCAGCGACATAGTCATCGACTGGCTTTCCGCCGGTCTGGATCCGGTAAAAAGCACCCTCTTCATTCAGTCCACGATCAAGGAACATGCCGAGCTCTTCCTCCTCCTCTCCATGATAACACCCCTCGCATGGCTGGAGCGGAATCCGACCTACAAGGAGATGAAGGAGGAGCTTATCCAGAAAGACCTCTCGACGTTCGGTTTCCTCGGCTACCCGGTCCTCCAGGCGGCGGACATCATCATGTACAAGGCCTATGGCGTTCCGGTGGGCGTCGATCAGCTTCCCCATGTCGAGCTGACGCGCGAGATCGCACGCCGTTTCAATTTCCTCTACGCCGACATCTTTCCGATCCCCGAGCCGCTCCTTGCGGAGGTCCCGAAGCTATTAGGCATCGACGGGAGGAAGATGAGCAAGTCTTACGACAACGCGATCTTTATGAGCGACCGGGGCGACGACCTGAAGAAGAAGGTCGGAGCGATGTTCACGGATCCCCAGCGGCAGCGCAAGAGCGATCCGGGCCGTCCGGAACTCTGCAATGTTTACACGTTTCACGGGCTCTATTCAGCGCCGGGAACCGTTGCGGAGATCGCCTCCGCCTGCCGGAGCGCGGCCATCGGCTGCATCGAATGCAAGCGGCGCCTGGCCGCCGCGATCGCGGAGGGGATGGGAACGATCCATCAGCGGCGGGACCACTTCCTGAGCCATCCCGAAGAGGTCCGGGCGATCATCGAAGACGGAAATGTCCGGGCCGGCCGGATTGCAAAGGCGACGCTGGCCGAGGTGCGGGACGCCATGAAAATACACCATGAGCTATGAGATCAAGCTCGACGTTTTTGAGGGTCCGCTGGACCTCCTGCTCTATCTCATCCGGAAGAATGAGATCGATATCTACAATATTCCCATTGCGCTGATCACCGAGCAGTATCTTTCCTACCTGGAGATGATGCGCTCTCTCAATCTGGATCTTGCCGGGGAATATCTGGTGCTGGCCTCGACGCTCATCCACATCAAGTCGAAGCTGCTGCTGCCGCCGGCCGAGGGTGAGGGCGAGGAGGAAGAGGGGGAGGACCCCCGCGCGGAACTGGTCCAGCAGCTCCTGGAGTACCAGGCCTTCAAGGAAGCGGCGCTCAGCCTGAACGAGCGACCGCTTCTCGATCGCGATGTCTTTACGCGGGGCGCAGCATCTGAAGAGGAGCAGACCACGGCCGGGGAGGCGGATGATGCGCTTATTGAGGTTGACATCTTTGAGCTCGTTACGGCCTTCCGCCGGATCATCGCCGGCTTCGACCGCAAGGAGGATCTGGAGATCGACATGGAGAAGATGTCCCTGACGGACGCGATCAACGAAATCATGGAAAGGTTGTCTGAAGAGGGACAGATCACCTTTTCCGATCTGCTGGGTGACAGAACCGACCGGAGGCGGATCATCTACACGTTTCTCGCGATTCTGGAGCTCATGAAACTGCGAATGGTCAGGGCCTATCAGTCGGGACCCTTCGGGGCGATCCGGTTGTTTCCGGCGGTGGAGGGGTAGAGGAGGGGTGATGGAAGAGAAAATCGCGATCATCGAGGCGCTCCTGTTTGCCTCCGAAGCGCCGCTGACGGTGGAACGGATCGTTGAGACCCTGTCCGATACGGAAAAAAAGGAGATCGTCTCTCTTCTGGAAGGATTGATTCGGGAATACGACGCGCGGGGGGGTGGAATCTGCCTTCGGGAGGTCGCCGGCGGTTTTCAGTTCCGGACGAGAACGGATCTCTCCCCCTGGGTCCGGAAATTGAAGGTGGGTCGTCCTGCCCTGCTCTCGCCGGCCGCCCTGGAGACCCTGGCCGTGGTCGCCTATCGCCAGCCGCTTGTGAAAGCGGAAATAGACCGGATCCGCGGCGTGGATGCAAGCGGCGCCTTGAAGGGACTTTTGGAGAAGAAGCTCGTCCGGATCGTGGGCAGGAAGGACGTTCCCGGCAAACCGATCATCTACGGAACGACCCGGAAGTTTCTCGAGGTTTTCAACTTGAAGGATCTTTCCGAATTGCCGAC
>CAKKRN010000210.1:0-6996 GCA_919902745.1 Syntrophaceae bacterium
TGATCCGTGCGATTGTTTTTGATTTCGGCCAGACGTTGGTCGATTCGGCGGACGGTTTCCGAACGGCCGAAAAGGAGGCGCAGCGGAAGGCATCTGCGGCCCTCGGTCCGGCGGAGGGGGAGGCGTTTCTGTCGGTCTACCGGGAGATCCGCTCCCGCTTCCACGCCCGTTCCGATTTTTCCCGGAAGAGAATCCTGGAGGAGCTTTTCCGGCATTACGGCCGCAAGCCCGATTCCGCTCTATTGGAACGTTGGGAAACCGAGTACTGGGAAAAGATCAAGACGATGACCCGTATTTTCCCGGAGGCGGAGGCGGTCCTGACGGCCCTGGGGGGGCGGTACCGATTGGCCCTGATCACCAATGCCCAGGGGCAGACGGAGATGGGGAAGCACCGCCTCGGCAACTATCCGGAGCTGATGAGGTTCTTTGAAGTGATCATCGTAGCCGGCGAAGGGGGCGTTCCTGCGAAGCCGGATCCGCTGCCCTTTCGCCTCTGCCTCGATCAATTGGGGATTGCACCGAGCGAGGCGGTCTATGTGGGGGACGACTGGCGGATCGACGTCTGCGGTTCGGAGGCCGCGGGGATGCATCCCGTCTGGCTCCGGCACCGCTCCCTGCGGCAGTCCTGCCCGCAGGTGGAGACCGTGGCGCCCGTCATCGACTCCCTGGAGCGCCTGCTTGACATCGAACGGCTGGTTCCGGGAGAAGAAAAATGACGGCAAGGGTGATCATCTGTAGAAAATTCACGGATGGCTTTGCCTGCCGCCTTGACCGTCTGCCGTGAAGGTTTCCCCCGGTTGCAGCCCGGTCTCTGCCGCGAAAGCGATAGCATCCTGTTTGCCGGCCTCCGTCCGGACCTTTCCGATGCGGACCGCGCCGCCGCGGGCGGCGACGGTGAAGCCGCCCTCATCCGACGCCAGGATCTCCCCCGGTCGGGCGTCCGGACGGCCGGTCTCCACCAGCCGGGTCTCGAAGAAACGGACCTTTTTCCCCCGATAAAAGGAGTAGGCCCCCGGCTGGGGATCGCAGCCCCGGATGAGGTTGTGGACTTCTGCTGCGGGTTTTTCCCAATCGATCCGGGCGACCCGGTCGTTGCAGAGCGGTTCGTAGGTGGCCACGCCTTCGTCCTGGACCATCCGGGGCGCCCGCCCCTCCTTGATTAGCCCGACGGACTCCACGATTGCCTCGACGCCGAGCGGAAACAGGCGGTTGAAGTAAAGGGCGCCGGTCGTATCCTCCGGCCCGATCGGGATCCGCTTCCGGAGGAGAACCGGTCCCGTGTCGATCCCCGCGTCCGCCCAGAAGATCGAGAGCCCCGTCTCCCGGTCGCCCATGATCACCGCCCAGTTGATCGCGCTCCCGCCGCGGTGGCGGGGGAGAATCGAAGGATGATAGCAGATCGTCCCCTGAGTCGGGACCCCGAGAAAAGAAGACGGGATGATGTCGGTGACGAAGGCCATGATCAGCAGATCGGGGTTCGTGCTCCGGAACGCCTCGAGCGTCTCCGGGGTTCGGTAGCTTTCCGGCTGAAAGGCCGGGATCCCGCGGCCGTCGGCGGCCGTCTTCAGGGGGTCGGGTTTTCCGTCTGCCTTACCCTGGGGTAGCCAGGCAGCGATGATCACTTCCCCCCGATCCGACAATGTTTCCAGAACCTTGGCGCCGAAGGCGGCCTGTCCCATGATGGCGATGCGCAGGCTCTCCTGCCGAGTCCGGATGGCTCTCCCGTTGCCCATGCTTTTCTTCCTCCTTTCGTGTCCGTTTAATGGATTTTCCCCCGTTCTGCAACACTTTGTTGGCGAAAAAACGGCTGGACGCCTCTTCTATCTGAAAACGGGGTCGGTTGTCGAGGATGATCATCCATAGGAGACGGGAACCCGTAAGTAGAGTCTCATGGATTACAAAATAGCTGCAAAATAGTTCTTGACAGGAATTTACCTTGTTGATATGAGCTACGCGATTTAGACTTTTAAAAAACACCAATAGATTCGATTGGTTTGGTAAGTATGCAGAATGATGGTCTTAGATGCTCGATTGTTATCCATCCCCGCGGCAACCGTGTAATGCATGCAGACAGGGAGGCAACGGATACCGATCGCGTTGCTCCCGGCGCCGATAAGCGTTTCACCATTTTCCCGGTTGCCAAATCGACCCAGGTTCATAACATAATTCGATGGTTGCCCCTGACAGGCTCTTGGGGCTGGAGGTATCGGTCCGCAGGATCTCTTTGGCGGCGCCCTTGTCCTGCCGGGCCGCCTGCGGAAAAAGTCATTGAAGGTTCCGGATACGGATCATTCTTATGGAGAAAGGGGAATTTATGTTTAAAATAACTGATTTAGATCCAAGGAAGTATGCAGATTGGCAGATTGCCGAAGAAGCAGAGAAAAATATGCCTACCCCCGACGAATGGCGGGAGAAACTGGGCCTTCAGAAGGATGAAATCATCCCGATGGGGAAGCTATGCAAACTCGATTTCATGAAAATTATTGAGCGCTTAAAGAATAGGCCCGACGGAAAGTATATTGAGGTCACGGCCATTACTCCCACCCCCCTTGGAGAAGGCAAAACAACTACGGTCATGGGCTTGTTAGAGGGGCTTGGCAAAAGGGGTCAGAATGTCGGCGGTTGTATCCGCCAGCCTTCGGGTGGTCCTACAATGAACGTCAAGGGTACGGCTGCCGGGGGCGGCATTTCGCTCCTCATCCCCATGACCGAATTTTCCCTCGGTCTTACCGGGGATATCAACGACATCACCAATGCCCACAACCTGGCCATGGTCGCTCTGAATGCCCGGATGCAGCATGAACGAAACTATGACGACGCTGAACTTGCCAAAAGGAATCTGAAGCGCTTGGACATTGATCCTGCCAACATCGAGATGGGCTGGGTCATGGATTTTTGCGCCCAGGGTTTGCGAAATATTATCATGGGTCTTGGGGGCAAGATGGATGGTTTTCTCATGCAATCCAAATTTGGCATTACCGTAAGTTCGGAGCTCATGGCGATCCTTTCCATTGTCCGGGACCTGAAAGACCTCCGGGAGAGGTTGGGAAAGATCGTCGTTGCCTATGATAAGAAAGGCAAACCCGTCACCACCTCAGACCTCGAAGTGGCTGGCGCCATGTGCGCCTGGATGCGGAATGCCATCAATCCTACCTTGATGTCTACGACGGAATACCAGCCCTGTATGGTGCATGCCGGTCCCTTTGCCAACATTGCCGTGGGCCAGTCTTCCATTATTTCAGACCGCATTGGTTTGAAGATGTTTGATTACAATGTGACAGAGAGCGGTTTTGCTGCCGATATCGGGTTCGAGAAGTTCTGGAATGTGAAATGCCGGGTCAGTGGTCTTAATCCCAATGTTTCAGTCTTGACTTCTACGATCAGGGCCTTAAAGATGCATGGCGGTGGACCTGCCGTCGTGGCAGGACGTCCCCTTCCCGATGAATACACAAAGGAGAACCTGGCGCTTCTGGAAAAAGGGATCGTCAATATGACGCATCTCATCGGGGTAATAAAGAAGTCGGGAATCAATCCGGTCGTCTGTATCAATGCCTTCCATACGGATACCAAGGATGAAATTGCCATGGTTCGCAAGTATGCAGAGAAAGCAGGGGCTCGCTGCGCCCTTTCAGAGCACTGGCTTAAAGGCGGAGATGGCGCCCTCGAACTTGCTGATGTCGTCATGGACGCTTGCAAAGATAATGTTGATTTTAAGTTTCTCTACCCGCTGGAGACGCCTTTGAGACAACGGGTCGAAATAATTGCCAAAGAGGTATACGGCGCCGATGGCGTTTCCTGGACCCCGGAGGCCGAAGCAAAAGCTAAACGGTTTGAGGCTGATCCTGCCTTAAAGGATTTCAACACCATGATGGTCAAGACTCACCTGAGCCTTACACATGATCCAACAAAGAAGGGGGTGCCCAAAGGTTGGATACTGCCGGTTCGCGACGTCTTGATCTTTGCCGGTGCAAAGTTCCTCTGTCCGATGACGGGAGCCATCAGCCTGATGCCCGGGACCAGTTCTGATCCTGCCTACAGAAGGGTGGATGTGGATGTAGAGACGGGAAAGGTCAAGGGGTTGTTTTAACCTGTTTCAAGGGGCGCGAAATATCGTGCCCCGCTTTTTTTTCGGAACGGTTTTGGCTGATGGGGAAACACAAGGTCACGTTTCATCCGAGTGACAGACACATTTTTGTTGACGAAGGGGAGAATCTCCTCCAGGCGGCAATGGAGGCCGGCATTCACATCAACGCCTCCTGCGGCGGCAATGCGACCTGCGGGAAATGCAAGGTTAAAATCGTCGGCGGCGCGGTTGCGTCGCCGATGCACGCCGAGCTTTCAGAAGCGGAGTATGCCGACGGCTACCGCCTCGCCTGTCTCTCGACCGTCACCGGCGACGTCGATGTCGATATCCCGCTGGAATCGCAGGTCGATAAATCCGTGCTGGCGCTGAAAGGCGATCGGCGCGCCGCCCCCTATCTCCTTTCGCCGAAGGATATTTTTCAACTGGTTCAGGGGTGGGATGTCGATCCCACCGTATTCAAGCGCTATGTGGAGCTGGATCCGCCTACCCTGAACGATAACGTGAGCGACCTGACCCGCCTGACCCATGCCATACACCGGCAACACGGCATCAATGGAATCTCCAGTGATTTCAGGGTGATCAAGAAATTGAGCCGGCTCCTCAGGGAGGCCGATTGGAAGGTTACCGTAACGCTGGTGCAGACCCGAAAGGGATATAAACTGATCAACGCCGAAGCGGGCGACAACCGGCAACAAAACTATTCGATCGTTTTGGATATCGGCACCACGACCATTTTCGGGCAGATTCTGAATCTGAACGAATGCAAGGTCGCCGCCTGCCCCAACGGCGCTTGTGACGGCGCTACCGTCTTCGCGCTGGCCGAGGCCTCCGATTACAATCCCCAGATCAGTTACGGGGAAGACGTCATCACCCGGATTGTCTATTCCCAGAAGCCGGGCGGTCTGAAAAAGATGCAGGAGACGGTGATCTCCTCGATCAACGGCATTATCGACGAGCTGCTGAAAATGGGCCGGGTCGACCGATCCCTGATCTCGCATTTAGTCGTGGCGGGCAACACCACCATGACCCAGTTGCTGTTGGGGATCGATCCCAAATATATTCGCGAGGCGCCCTACGTTCCCACCGCAAATCTGATACCGCCGGTGCGGGCCGTCCATCTGGGGATCGACGTCGGCGACCATGTCCACGTCTATCTCTTCCCGCTGGTGGCCAGTTATGTGGGCGGCGATATTGTGGCGGGCATTCTGGGTTCCGGAATTTTCCAGCGGGAGGCGCTGACCCTCTACATGGATATCGGCACCAACGGGGAGATTGTGATCGGGAACAAGGATTGGCTGGCCAGCGTCTCCTGTTCCGCCGGTCCGGCGTTCGAGGGGGCGGGCATCAAATTCGGCATGCGGGCGACGCGCGGCGCCATCGAAGAGGTCAGCATCAACCCCCGTACCTGCGAACCGATGATTCTGACCATCGGCCGGGTCAAGCCGATCGGGATCTGCGGATCGGGATTGATCGACGCGGTGGCGGAGCTTCTGGAGGCGGGCATCATCGATCAGAAGGGAAAGTTCCATCAGAATCTTCCGACGAAACGGGTCAGAAAAGGGGAGGATGGTTACGAATATGTCCTTGCCTATAAAAATGAAACGCGCATCCGGGATGACATTGTCCTCACCGAGATCGACATTGAAAATCTGATCCGCACCAAAGGGTCCATCTATGCAGGCTGCAAGGTGCTGTTGAAGAGCGTCGGTCTTGGTTTCAAGGACCTGGATCAGATTATCATCGCCGGCGGATTCGGCCGTCATCTGGATCTGGAAAAGGCAATTTTCATCGGGCTGCTGCCGGAAATCGACGCACGGAAATTCATCTTTGTCGGGAACGGCTCCCTGCTGGGCGCCAGACTGCTCTCCTTCTCCAGGGAACTCCTGAAAGAGACGGAACGGATAGCGATGATGATGACCAATCTGGAATTAAGCAACCATGCCGGCTTCATGGATGAATTCATGGCCGCCATGTTCCTGCCGCACACGGACGCCTCCGCCTTCCCAAGGGTGAATGAACGGCTGCGCGCCAGAAGGGAGGCGGCCTAAAGACCATGAGCTTTACGATTGCGGTTTCCGGAAAAGGCGGCACGGGGAAAACAACCTTTGCCGGGATGATCATCCGCTACCTGCTGGAAAAAAACAGGGGTCCCGTTCTGGCCGTCGATGCGGACGCCAATGCGAATCTGAATGAAGTTTTGGGGATCGAAGTCAAATCGACCATCGGGGAGATGCGGGAACTGATGAAGGAAGAGGTTCCCACGGGCATGACCAAGGATGTCTGGTTTGAATACAAGGTGCAGGAGGCCCTGACGGAGGCCAAAGGATTCGATCTGCTGGTCATGGGGCGTCCGGAGGGGGCCGGCTGCTACTGCGCCGCCAACACCCTCGCCCGCAAGTATATCGACATGCTAACGGAAAATTATCCGTATGTTGTTATTGACAATGAAGCGGGAATGGAGCATTTCAGTCGTCTGACCACGAGGGATGTGGACCTGCTTTTCGTGCTCTCCGATTCCAGTCGGCGGGGCATCATGACCGCGGCGCGGATTCGTGATCTTGTAAGGGAACTCAAGCTGAACATCAAAAAAGATCTCCTCGTTCTGAACCGTATGGCGGGTCCGCTGCAGCAGGATACCGCGGAAGAGATCAAACAAAACCGCCTCGATCTGGCAGGGATTATCCCTTCCGACGAGGAGATCGACCGCTTTGACCGCAACGGGACGCCGACCTTCCAGCTTCCCTCTTCGGTTCCGTCCGTGCAGGCGGCATGGCATATTTTTGAGAAGTATATCCGATGAAACGGGCTTTTTAACAAAGTATGGCTTCCGTGACGGCCGAAACGGAAAGGAAAGGAGCTGGGGGAAGATGACGGCAAAATTGATCAACGGCAATGAAATCGCGCGGCAGATC
>CAKKRN010000210.1:7096-18342 GCA_919902745.1 Syntrophaceae bacterium
CTGGGGGAAGATGACGGCAAAATTGATCAACGGCAATGAAATCGCGCGGCAGATCAGGGAAGAGCTGAAGCAGGAGACGGCGCATCTGAAGAGCGGGCACAACGTGGTCCCCGGGTTGGTGACCATCCTGGTGGGTCAGAATCCCGCGTCGATCAGTTACGTTACCGCAAAGCAGAAGATCTCCAAAGAACTGGGGTTTTATTCGGTTCAGGATAACCAGCCGGAAAACATTTCGGAGGGGGAGCTGCTCGCGCTGATCGAGAAGTACAACAAGGACCCCCAAATTCACGGCATCCTCGTGCAGCTTCCGCTGCCCAAGCACATCCATGAGACAAATGTGCTCCTCGCCATCGACCCCCGCAAGGATGTGGACGGCTTTCATCCGATCAACGTGGGAAAACTGATGATCGGCGAGGCGGATTATCTCCCCTGCACACCGGCGGGCATCCAGCAACTGCTGATCCGGACCGGCGTCGAGACCAGCGGCGCGGAGGTCGTGGTCGTCGGCCGTTCGAACATTGTCGGAAAGCCGATCGCCAATATCTTGCTGCAAAAACAAAAAGGGGCCAACGCGACCGTAACCATCTGCCATACCGGTTCCAAAAACATGGAATTCCACACGAAACGGGCGGACATCCTGATCGTTGCCGCCGGAAAACCGAAGGCTATTACCGCCGATATGGTGAAGGAGGGGGCCGTGGTGATCGATGTCGGCGTGAACCGGATCGGGGTAACGCCGGAGGGCAAGGCCAAACTCTGCGGTGACGTCGATTTCGAAAACGTGAAGGAAAAGGCAGGCGCCATTACCCCGGTTCCCGGCGGCGTCGGCCCGATGACGATCACGATGCTGATGATGAATACCGTAAAAGCCGCTGGGATTGCCGCCGGCGTGAAACATACATGATGAAAACCGTATCGTAAAAAATCTGCAGAAAGGAGGGGATGGGAATGTCTCAGCAATTGGAAGAAAAGACCTCTTTTGATGGGAGCAAGGTTCAGGTGTTGGGCGAGACCTACGAAGAGGGAAAACCCGAAAAACCGGAGAACTGGCGAGAAAAATTGAAAAACCGGGAAGATATGCTGGCCTATTTAAAAACAGGGGTTCGTTGATAGCAACGCTTCAAATTCAAGGGGCAGCTTTCCGGCTCTTGTCGGATGCGCCCTATGCAGGAGAGGCGGTCAATTAACAGGAGGAAAAACTCATGGCATTCGCAATACCCAAAACTACCTATACGGGAAAGATCAAGGAAGTCGTACTGGGAAAAGGACCCAAGGCGATTACGGTGGGGGGGGAAACCTCTTATCCTTTTCATCTCTTTGAAGGGGAAATGCCCCATCCCCCTCGCATCGCCATCGAGGTGTACGACACGCCGCCCGATGACTGGTCGGAGGCCTCTCTGGAACCCTACCGGGATGTTCTCCGTGATCCCGTCGCCTGGGCCAAAAAGGCGGCGGCCTATGGCGCCGATCTGATTGCGCTGCAACTGGTCAGCACCGATCCCAACGGGCTCAATACCCCGAGCGATCAAGCGGCGGAAACGGCCAAAAAGGTCGCAGCGGCCGTGGATATTCCGGTGATCGTAAACGGCAGCGGCAGTCCAGAGAAGGATGCCGAGCTGCTCCGCAAAGTCGCTGAGGCGTGCGATGGAATGAATCTCGTCGTCGGCCCCGTGGTGGTGGACAATTACAAGCAGATCGGCGCCGGCGCCATTGCCTACAAACATACCGTGGCCGCCAACAGCCCGATCGACATCAATCTTGCCAAACAGCTCAACATCCTGCTGGGCAACCTCGGGGTGCCGGATGGACAGATCATTGTCGATCCGACCACCGGCGGACTCGGCTACGGAATCGAATATACCTACTCGGTCATGGAGCGCGACCGCATGGCCGCCCTCACCCAGCAGGATGAGAGGCTGCAGTTCCCCATCATCTGCGATCTGGGGAAGGAAATCTGGAAAACGAAGGAAGCGAAGGCGGAAGACTCACCGCTCATGGGTAATGCGGCGAAAAGAGGCGTTCTGATGGAGGCCATTACGGCGCAACTGCTTCTGCTGGCGGGGGCGGATGTTTTGATCATGAGGCATCCCGAGGCCATCAGGCTTGTAAGAGGGATGATTACGGATTTAATGGCGTAGAAACCTGGCCCCCTGTAGGCGTTACGAAGGAGGAAATGATGTCAGATTTGGAAAAGAAAAGTATCGATCCGGCGACGATCAAAATGATTCAAAAAGCCGCCGTCGACGGTTGCGAAACCATATTCGATCGGGCGGAGGCGATGAAACCCTGTCCCATCGGCGCGGAAGGAAGTTGCTGCAAGAACTGCGCGATGGGTCCGTGTCGCGTCCCGGCGCCGAAGAAAAAGGAGGGTCCGGCGAAGAAACGGATGGGGCTCTGCGGCGCGACCGCCGAGACGATCGCCGCCCGCAACTTTGCCCGCATGGTCGCGGCGGGAACCGCGGCCCATTCGGACCATGCCCGCGGCATCGCCGAGGCTTTTCTGGCGACCGCCAAAGGGGAGGTGCCGGAATTCAAAATCAAGGACGAACAGAAGCTCTACCAGGTTGCGATGGATCTGGATGTGGAGATCGGCGACCGCTCTGTTCAGGAGATTGCCATCGAGGTCGGCAAAAAGGCCCTCGAGGAATTTGGCCGCCAGCACGGGGAGATCCCGTTTGTAAAAAGGGCGCCGGCCAAACGGCAGGAGATCTGGCGGAAGCTGGGGATCGTGCCGCGGGGCATCGACCGCGAGGTGGTGGAGCTGATGCATCGCACCCACATGGGCGTCGATCAGGATTACAAGAGCCTCCTTTTATCGGCGGCCCGTTGCGCGCTGGCCGACGGCTGGGGCGGCTCCATGATATCGACGGACCTTCAGGACATCATTTTCGGGAATCCCGTGCCGGTGCTGGGCGAGATTAACTTGGGCGTTCTGAAAAAAGACGAGATCAATGTGGTGGTCCATGGACACGAACCGCTTCTCCCCGAAGTGCTGGTGGGTGCGGTGAAAGATCCGGAGATAAAAAAAGCGGCCCTGGCGACGGGCGCCAAGGGGATCAACCTGGTGGGCATGTGCTGTTCCGCCAATGAAATCCTGATGCGTCACGGCATACCGGTTGCGGGAAACTTCCTCCAGCAGGAACTGGCGATTGTGACCGGGGCCGTGGATGCGATGGTTGTCGACGTGCAGTGCGAAATGCAATCGCTGGCCCAGGTGGCCAAATGCTATCACACCAAGCTGATTACCACCTCCCCGAAGGCGAAGATCGAAGGGGCCATGCATATCGAGTTCAATGAGCACCATGCCGGGGCGGTGGCCAAAAGGATCCTGATGGAGGCGATCGACAACTACAAGAACCGGCGGGCCAACGTGGAGATACCGGATGACAAGACGGATCAGGTGGTGGGATTCAGTTATGAAACCATCAACTATCTGCTGGGCGGGATGTTCCGCGCCTCCTATCGTCCGCTGAACGACAACATCATCAACGGCCGCATTCGGGGGATCGCCGGCGTCGTCGGTTGCAACAACGCCCGCGTGACCCACGATGACCCCAATCTGACGCTCATCAAGGAATTGATCAAGAACGACGTGATCGTACTGGTCACCGGCTGCGCCGCGATGACCTGCGGGAAGGCGGGGCTGCTTACCCCGGAGGCGGCCCGGAAATACGCGGGCGAGGGGTTGGCCTCCGTCTGCGAAGCCGTCGGGATTCCGCCGGTCCTGCACATGGGGTCCTGTGTGGACAACAGTCGAATTCTCCTGGCGGCCACCGCGGTAGTGAAGGCGGGCGGCTTGGGAGATGATATCAGCGATCTGCCGGCCGCGGGCGCCGCCCTCGAGTGGATGAGCGAAAAGGCCGTTGCCATCGGCCACTATTTTGTTGCTTCGGGTGTTTATACCGTTTTCGGCACGACCTGGCCGACAACCGGCAGCGAAGAGGTCACCAAACACCTGTTTGAAGAGTTCGAAAATATCACGAAGGGGAAATGGGGCTTTGAGAACGATCCCCTGAAGGCGGCAAAGTCGATGATCGATCATATCGACAAGAAACGAAAAGCGCTGGGCATCGACAAGACCCGGGAAAGGGTTCTGTTCGATATGGCCAAACGTCGCGAGATCGATGCCGCCTGATGTTTATCTGCATCGCTCGATTTCATAACGAGTGTTTGAGTTACATCCGATAGCCCAAAAGGAGGATTTCACGTGTCAAAAATTATTGCATCCGCAGCCATCAGAGGGGCCCACAAGATTGTGGAACGGGCCGAGAAAAAATATCAGGAGGCTCTCGACAAGTGGGGGCCCGAGCAGGAGGTGGGATTTCCCGATACGGCCTATTATCTGCCGGTGATCTATGCCATTCTGGGAATTCCCGTAAAAAAGATGTCGGACATGAAACCGGTCCTGGATCGATGTCGCACGCTGTTGCCGCCGCCGGTCAAGGAAAAGACGGCGCTTCCCTACCTGGCGCCCGCCTTGGATGCGGGTATGGCGACCTTTTTTGCCGAAGAGGTGATTGAAGCGATCCGTTATCTGGAAGATCCCAATTTTTACACCAAGCAGGAGGATATCCTGCCGGATAACATCTGGCTCGGCGCCGCAAACGATGTCATCTTCCGCAAACGGGGCGTCGAATTTGTGGACGGGTCGGCGCCCGGCTTTGCCGCCATTGTGGGGGCGGCGCCGTCGCCGGAGATTGCCAAGAAGATCGCCACGGAATTGCAGGAGAAGAATCTCTACGTCTTCATGTGCGCCGAACATGGGGGAAAACGTTTTTCGGAACAGCTTGTGGAGGCGGGCGTTCAGATCGGCTGGCCGACGCGTCTGGTCTCCTACGGTCCCGACATCACGGCCGCCGTTTTTGCGATGGGGTTCGCCTGTCGCGTGGCGATGGCCTTCGGCGGGATCAAGCCCGGGGATTTCCGGAAAAATCTCAACTACAACAAGGACCGGACGTTTGCGTTTGTGATGCCCATGGGGTTTGTCTCCGATGAGTGGTATGCCAACGCCGCCGGCGCCATCAACTGGGGATTCCCGACGATTGCCGACACGCCGATCCCGGAGGTTTTGCCCACGGGCATCTGCACCTATGAGCATGTCGTTTCCAACATCCCGCACGACCATATCGTCCAGAAAGCGGTCGAGGTGAGGGGGCTTAAGGTCAATGTCGCCTCCGTGCCCATTCCCGTTTCTTACGGCCCGGCGTTCGAAGGCGAAAGGGTGAGGGGTGAGGACATCTACCTGGAGTGCGGCGGCGGTCGCACCCATGCGGTGGAATTGGTCATCTCCAAGCGGATGGACGAGGTGGAAGACGGCAAGGTGGAGGTGATCGGTCCGGATGTGGATGGAATCCAGCCGCCGGGACAACTGCCGATCGCGATCCGGGTTGAGGTGACGGGCCGGAAAATGCAGGAGGATTTCGAGCCGATCCTGGAGCGACAGATCCACCACCTGATCAACTACGCCCAGGGGATCATGCATATCGGTCAGCGCGATATCGCCTGGATTCGCGTTTCGAAAGGGGCCGTTGCCAAGGGGTTCAAGCTTTCGGATCTGGGAAAGATTCTTCACGCCAAACTGCACCAGGACTTCGGCGCCATTTTCGATAAGGCCCAGGTCGTGATTTACACGGAACCGAAAGCGGTGGACGAGGTGCTGGCCCAGGCTCGGGCCATTTACGGAAAGCGGGATGCGCGGATCGAGGGGATGACCGACGAGACCACGGATACCTACTACTCCTGCACCCTCTGTCAATCCTTTGCCCCCAGCCACGTTTGCGTCGTCAGTCCCGAAAGAACGGGGCTTTGCGGCGCCTACAACTGGATGGACTGCAAGGCCGCTTTCGAGATCAATCCGACCGGTCCCAACCAGCCCATTCCCAAGGGAGACATGCTGGATCCGAAACTTGGACAGTGGAAAGGCACCAATGACTTTGTACTGAATGCGTCCCGTCAGAAGATCGCCCAGGTGAGCCTCTACAGCATGATGGTCGATCCGATGACCACCTGCGGCTGCTGTGAATGTATTGCCGCGGTGCTTCCGATGTGCAACGGCATCATGACGGTGAATCGCGATTTCATGGGGATGACCCCCTGCGGTATGAAGTTTACGACGCTGGCAGGTACCGCGGGCGGCGGTGCGGTGACGCCGGGATTCTTAGGTCACAGCAAATACAATATCGCCCAGAGAAAATGGCTGACGGGCGACGGTGGACTTTTGCGTCTGGTCTGGATGCCCAAGATGCTCAAAGACGAGCTCCGGGACCGTATGCAGAAGCGTTGCGAAGAGATAGGGATCCCCAATTTTATCGATATGATCGCCGACGAAACCATCGGAATGACGGAAGACGAAATACTGCCGTTCCTGGAGGAAAAGAAGCATCCGGCGCTGACGATGGAATCGATCCTGGGATAAGGGGATAACATTTTATATCAATTGACGATCGAGGAGAAAGGAGAGTAGATCATGGCTCTTACGGGAATCCAGATATTCAAGTTGTTGCCGAAAACAAACTGTGGGGAATGCGGCGTTCCCACCTGCCTTGCTTTCGCCATGAATCTGGCGGCAGCGAAGGCCGAACTGGCTTCATGCCCCTACATTTCGGCGGAATCGAAGGCCCTGCTGTCGGAGGCGTCGGCGCCGCCCATCCGTCCCGTCTCCATCGGGAGCGGGGACAATGTGGTCAAAATCGGCGGTGAGACCGTTCTTTTCCGCCATGAGAAAACCTTTGTAAACAAACCCGGCCTGGCGCTGATGATCAGCGATGCCATGCCTGCCGATGAGGTGGCCGAACGGATCAAGCGTTTTAATTTGTTGAAATACGAATGGATCGGCCTTGTGCTGCGGGCGGAGATGATTGCGGCCAAGAATGAATCCGGCGATGCGGGCCAATTCGCAGCCCTGGTCAAAAAGGTCATGGATGAGACCGACGCCGCGCTGATCCTGATGAGCGACAGCGCGGATGCCTTAAAGGCCGCCCTCCAGGTCTCGGCCCAGCGTACGCCCCTCATCTACGCGGCTACGGATGGAAACATGGAGGCGATGGTTGCGCTGGCCAAGGAGTACAAATGTCCGCTGGTCGCAAAGGCCGCCAACCTGGAAAGCCTGGCACTCCTGACGGACAAGATCAGCGCCGCCGGCGTCAAGGATATCGTTCTGGACGGCGGCGCCCGGACGGTACGGGGCGCCTTTGAAGAGCAGGTGTTTGTCCGCCGGGCCGCCCTGGTCCAGAAGAACCGTTCCCTGGGCTTTTCGACGATCGCCTTCCCCTGCGAAATGACGAAAGACCCGATGAAGGAGGCGTTGATCGCCGCCGCGCTTATTGCCAAGTATGCCGGGATCATCGTCCTGTCCGACTTCCAGGGGGAAAGCCTCTTCCCGCTCCTGGTTGCGAGACTCAACATCTACACCGACCCGCAACGGCCGATGATGATGCAGCAGGGAATCTATCCGATCGGAAATCCGAACGAGGATTCACCGGTGCTCGTTACGACCAATTTTGCGCTGACCTACTTCATCGTCTCCGGTGAAATCGAGGCCAGCCGCGTACCCAGTTGGCTCATGGTGATGGATACGGAGGGTCTTTCCGTTCTGACCGCCTGGGCCGCCGGAAAGTTCGTCGGTGACGCGATCGGTCAGTTTGTGAAAAAATCCGGCATCACGGAAAAGGTCAAGCACCGAAAGATCGTGATTCCGGGATTTGTGGCTGCCGTAAGCGGGGATCTGGAGGAAGAGCTGGGCTCGGAATGGGAAGTGAAGATCGGACCTCGTGAGGCCGCTCACCTGTCGCCGTTCCTGAAGCTGGGTGTCTAATCATAGCGGTGGAAACGGAATCTATGGATCGAATGATCATAAAGGAGGAGTAGCTTATGATTCGCATCGGAGAAAATCTCAATGTAATGGTGAAGAAGATCGGCGCGGCCATGATGGAGCGGGATCCCAAACCCATCCAGGAGCTGGCGATCGCCGAGGCCAAGGCGGGCGTCGATTATATCGATATCAATCTGGGGCCGGCCCGCAAAGAGGGCGCCGAATTGATGGAATGGGTTGTCAGAACGGTTCAGGATGTGGTCGATACCCCCCTCTACCTCGATACCATCAACACCGGGGCCATCGAGGCGGGGCTCAAGGTCTATCAGAATCGCAAAGGCAAGGCCGTCATCAATTCGATCATGGCCCGACCTGAAAGCATGGAATCGAAACTGCCGCTGGCCGGGAAGTATAACGCGGGCTTCGTTGCGCTCCTCTGGGGACCTTCCGGATTGCCCCGGGATGCAAACGAGCGGGGCGTTCTGGCTGCCGAGCTGATGCAGAAGGCCGCGGAATTCAGCATTCCCTATGAGGATGTCTGGATCGATCCCATCGTCACGCCGATTACCAGCCCCCAGAGCCAGGTGCAGGTGCCGAGCTGCGTGGAATTTATGAAGATGTTTATGGATTTCCAGGAGATGGCCCCCGGGCTGAAGGCGACGTGCGGTCTTTCCAATGTGTCGAACGGCGCCCCCGAACATCTGCGGCCGATCCTGAATCAGACCTACATGATGCTGCTGGAACGGTACGGCATGTTCAGCGCCATCGTCGACGCCTTCGACGAGGATATGAAGGCCTTTGCCGCCGCCGGCGGCAAGCAGGAGCTGAAGAAGATCGTTTACCGGGTGATGGACGGCGAGGATGTCGACCCGGGTTCGCTGACCAAGGAGCAGGTCAATTACGTAAAGACGACCAAGGTGCTGATGGGAAATATCCTCTACTCCGATTCCTGGCTGGAATTCTAAAAGAAGTCCCGGACAAGGCAGGTAATGTAATGAATTTTACGGGGACTTTTTTTGAGGACACCAAGCATGACTAAAGAGGCCGCAAAACCGCCGGATCTTGCGAATCGAGACGTTTTGATCGTTGGTGGTGGGATATCCGGTGTAACCGCGGCATTAGAGCTTGCCGGGCTGGGTATTTCTGTTACCTTGGTTGAAAAAGGAGAAACGCTTGGCGGCCTTGCTGCATCATTTTGCTGTAAGGCTTCCGAGGTATGCAATAAATGTTTTGCCTGCGTTGTCGATAAAAGAATCAGGGATATTAACAATACGGACATTTCAATCCTCACGCGGACTGAGCTTGCCGGCATAGAGGGTGGTTCAGGAGCCTATCGCGTAACCCTTGATAACGCCGGTAGAACTCTCGAACGGGAAGTTGCCGCTCTTGTAGTTGCCGCAGGCATAGACCCTTATGATGCTCATCTTAAGGGAGAATACGGATATGGCTACCTGAAGAACGTTCTGACAGCAAGGGACCTCGAGGTCATGCTACGTGAAAGGGGCGCTATCTTCCGACCCTCCGATGGGGTTTCTCCTCAAAAGATTGCTTTTTTTCAATGCGTGGGCAGCCGGGATCAGGCAGCAGGGAATCTCTACTGCTCTCAGGTGTGCTGTGCCTACGCTCTGAGGCTTATCAAGATGATTCGTCATACCTATCCTGATATCACGATTGCCTTTCATTATATGGATATACAGCCGGCAGGGGTGCATTTTGCCGATTTCCTGAGCAAATGCAGAGACGATAAAAGTATTCGCTTTATTCGCTCCATCCCCTCAAAAGTTTACCATGCTCCGGCTACTGATTCCCTGAGTGTGAAATTCGTCGATGCGGATCAGGGAGAAGTCAGGGAGGAGCATTTCGATATGGTAATCCTCTCGGTGGGTATGACGTTGAAAAAGGAAGCAAAATTCACCGCAGATCTTCTGGGCATGGCTTTTGATGACGATGGATTTATTATCGAAGGGTCGCAAACTAAGGAAGGTATTTTTGCCACCGGCGCCTGCACCGGACCCAAGGATATCGAGCGATCGCTCACCCAGGCAAAATCCACTGCTGCCAATGTATACCAGTATGTAATCGGGTCTGGATTCCGCTAACACTGAGAGTGGGGCGTTGCAGGTATCTTAAAGAGGCAGGGTGTAAATGATTCAGTCAAATTCTGATGTTCATGGGGTTATAAAAACCATCCTCCTGAAACAAGACGTATTGATTCTTGGCGGCGGTTTTTCCGGCATTTCGCTGGCAGAGGCTTTGGCTTGTGGAGGTGTTCATGTCACGATTGTTGAGCAGGGAATCAGTTTGGGAGGCAGAGCAAGCGAACGGCGATTTTTTGACGACAGGGCAGGGAAAGCAAACCGACTGGACGGAATCAGTTCCCGGCTTAAGAAGTCTGAAAATATCACTATACTAACTCAAACAGAACTTGTTGACCTTCAGGGACACTTTGGATCCTTCCGGGCAAAAGTCAGGAAAAATGATGGACAGACCGTACAGCTTACCCCGGCGATTATCGTTGCGGCTACGGGGTATCTAACGCTAAGGCAATCGCAGGGTATACTGGAAACGGAAGCAGGCATACTCTATCTTCCCGATATGGAAAAACTTATCGACGAAACGTCGGGAGAAAAGCTATTCTTGAATGGCAAGCATCTCTCTTCCATTACTTTTTTTCTCGATGCGGTAAATGACGACATAAAGTTCGATTCGGTAAATGTCCTGGAACAGGCAATTGTTCTGGGCAATAGATTCAACTGTCACGTATCTGTTCTCTGTAAGGACCTCAAGGTATCTTTCGACGGCGGTGAGCGTTTATACCGGAAAGCACGGGAGGAGGGTGTGCTTTTCTTCAAGTATGCTGAGCCCCCGGGTTTTCGTCTGGAAAATGGCAAGATATCAGTTTCCCTGCCCGATGCTACATTTCCCAATAATGAAGATCAGAAAGAGATAACTCTGGTATCCGACGTTATTGTTTTGCCGGAAACCTGCCTGCCCGGCACGAAAACAGATCAGCTTGCCAGGATCCTTCGTATCCCTTTGGGAAAAGGGGGATACCTCATGGATGACAATCCCCAGTTTTTGCGTATCCGCTCCAGCATGAGGGGAATCTATGTCACCGGAGCCTGTCGGTTTCCGCAGGAACTGACGGAAACGCAAAGGGAAGCCGAAGCCACGGCCCAGGAAATTATCTCCATTCTACTCCCGGGTGCTTACGATTGCGGTCCTGTTTATGCGGAAGTTGATACAAAGAAATGTGCCCTCTGTTACACATGTCCAAGACTGTGTCCCCACAGTGCCATTACCATTGAAAAGTATGCGAAACAGAATATTTACCGTATTCTCAATAGCGGGGATGATAGTATGCAATACGCTGCCATGGTTGAGCCCGCTGCCTGTTATGGATGCGGTTTATGCGTTGCCGAATGTCCGGCTCAGG
>CAKKRN010000210.1:18442-23303 GCA_919902745.1 Syntrophaceae bacterium
GAGCCCGCTGCCTGTTATGGATGCGGTTTATGCGTTGCCGAATGTCCGGCTCAGGCGATCAGTTTACGTGGTGAAAGCACTCTATTCAATCAACATTAGTGTAGGGAATAGGGAAGGGGATACCTAAGTCAATGTTTAATCCGAAGATTGTGGCTTTTTGCTGCGAACAATCCGGCATTCCGGCATCCGAAATGAGCAAATCCCTGAAAATGGAAATCTATGGAAATCTTGAAATACGGCCTGTTCCCTGTGCGGGCCGCATTGAGGCGGTCCATTTATTAACAGCCTTGGAACAAGGCGCGGATGGAGTTCTCGTATTTGCCTGTCATGAAGAAAACTGCCAATATCGAAAGGGAAATATCAGGGCTAAAAGTAGACTATTGTATGCCGGAACCCTGTTGGAGAGAATCGGCATGGAAAAAGCGCGGCTCGAAATCTGCAACTTAGCCACAAACAGTGGAGTGAAATTTAGTGAAGCTCTGACTGAGAAAGTGGAACAACTGCGAAAGTTGGGTCCCAATAAATTTTCGAAGATCTCTTCCGAAGTCGGCCAGGAGTGATTACATGATAAAAGCGGAACAAAAGCCTGTTGATGAATTAATCAGTTACCTCGAACCATATAATAAAATACTTCTTTCCGGATGTGGCGCCTGTGTTACTGTCTGCCATAGCGGAGGCGAAAAGGAAGTTGCCTTGCTGGCATCCTGCCTGAAAATGGCCAGAAATAACAGGGGAAAGAATCTTGAAATTATTGAGATGACGCCCGCACGACAATGCGAACCCGAGTTTGCGTTAGAGCTTGCCGAAATAATAACAGGCGTGGATGCGGTTCTTTCGCTTTCCTGCGGTGTTGGAGTGCAAACCTTAGCGCGTAACTTTAATACTACTGTGATCATTCCCGGGGTAAATACTGTTTTTATGGGTGAGACGATAGCGCATGGCATCTGGGAGGAACGCTGTCAAGCCTGCGGGAATTGTATCCTGGAAAAAACAGGGGGCGTATGTCCTATCGCTCGTTGCGCCAAGCAACTTCTTAATGGCCCCTGCGGAGGATCATCGCAAGGTAAATGTGAAATAAAAAGAGAAACTGATTGTGCATGGCAGCTTATTTATGATCGGCTCAAATCCCTTGGACAACTCGCTAAACTCAGCGAGATGATTCCTGCGAAAAATTGGGGTACGGAATCGAGAGATAAGGGACCACGGAAGATTATTAGAGAGGATCTTACGATATGAAAGCGGGAAGTAATTTAGAGAAGGTTTTATCTGCGGGACACTTTGCTTTGACTTCAGAACTTGGTCCTCCCAAAGGCAATGATATCGGTGTTATTCGGAAGAAAGTTGATTTTCTCCGGGGGAATGTTGACGCTGTTAATGTGACGGATAATCAGACGGCGATTGTTCGCATGTCGAGCATTGCTGCCTGTTCCTTCGTAATACAGATGGGCATGGAACCGGTAATGCAGATGGTCTGCCGTGACAGGAACAGGATTGCCATGCAAAGTGATATCTTTGGCGCATCGGCGCTGGGGATCCATAATATTGTTTGCCTGACCGGCGATCATCACATGTTCGGCAACCAGGTTAACGCAAAAAATGTTCATGACCTCGATTCCGTCCAATTGATTGATATGGTTCGGAACATGCGGGACAATCATACCTTATTGGGGGGGGAAGACAAAATCGAGGGAGATATTAATATGTTCATCGGAGGCGCTGCCAATCCCTTTGCCGATCCCTTTGAATTCCGTGCGCTGCGCGCAGCCAAGAAGGCGGCCGCGGGTATGGATTTTATCCAGACTCAATGTATCTACGATATGAATCGCTTCCGCGAATGGATGAGGATGATGAGAGACCTCGGCGTACACGAAAAGGTCCATATTTTGGCTGGTATTACGCCTATGAAATCAGCCGGTATGGCGCGGTACATGGCAAAAAACGTCTCCGGAATCATCATTCCTGATGCCCTCATAGACCGAATGGCGAAAGCACAGAAGGGCGCTGATGAGGGGATCAAAATTTGCGTGGAACAGATACAGGAACTTCGTGAAATCGAAGGAGTGCACGGGATTCACCTGATGGCCATAGAATGGGAGCATATGGTGGGACGTATTGCCGAAGAAGCAGGTCTCCTGCCAAGGCCACAGGTGGCGTAACAGAGGAAAAGGCGTAAACCACGATGTATCAGAGCATTATCGAATTGACAAACGACGGCATCCTGGTCTTTGACGAACGGTACCAGGTAGAGTTTGCCAATCATATGGCTTCTGTTATCACGGGCTATAACAACGCAGAACTGAAAAAAAGCAACGCCCTTTCCCTTCTGGGTTCATATTTTCACGCTTTAGTGGCAGAGCTTTTTACCCACCCTGAACGCTATGGCGAGAAGAGCTGTTCAGAGGGAAAACTTTGCACTACAGGTGGAGTGACAAAGGATGTGGAGGTATGCATCGCCAAGGCGATAACGTCGGAAGGCGAGCGAAAGGTTTACGCCTATATACGTGATATCTCCGAGAGCAAACGGATTGAAAATGAGCTCCGGGAAGCAAATGAATTCTTTGCAAACCTGATTGCCAGCTCGGTGGATGGTATTATCGCCGCCGATATGAAGGGCAATATCATAATATTCAATAAGGGCGCCGAATCCCTGACGGGCAATACGGCGGAAGAAGTTAAGGGGAAGATACACATTACCGAGCTCTATCCCGAAGGTGTAGCCAAAGAGGTAATGAAGAAGCTTCGCAGCCCTGATTTCGGTGGAGTGGGAAAACTTAAACCTTCTCACCTTAGTCTCATCAATAAGGTTGGCGAGGAGATACCCTGCCAGTTGTCCGCCGCGCTGATTTATGGAAGTTCCGGGAACGAAATGGCCAGTGTCGGTATTTTTACCGATTTACGACCCCGACTCCTGATGGAGCGGAAATTAATGGAAACCCACCTTCAATTGGCAAATTCAGAAAAACTTGCTTCCCTTGGTAAACTTGCTGCCGGGATCGCCCATGAAATAAACAACCCCCTGGGAGGCATTCTTATCTATGCCAGTCTCTTAATTGAGGATCTACCGGAAGATGATCCCAGGCGCCAGGATCTGACCCGCATCGTTCAGGAAGCGGGCCGATGTAAGGAAATAGTGAAAAGCCTCCTCGAGTTTGCTCGTCAAAGCGAACCAAAAATGGAGCCCGTAGATATCAATCGCGCCATTACCGATGGCTTGTTCTTCTTAGAGAATCAGGCTTTATTTCATAACATTCAGATAGTGAAGAACCTCGATCCGGCGTTACCTTTTGCACGGGGCAACGGGAGCCAGTTGAAACAGGTATTCATGAACATTACGGTCAATGCCGCGGAAGCCATGCACGGCGGCGGCACCTTAACTATTTCCACAACATTTTCCCCTGAACGGAAAAGCATTACCATTGAATTCGCTGATACCGGTGAAGGCATTCCCGAAGGGAATCTTTCGCGGATATTTGATCCATTTTTCACGACTAAAGACGTTGGGAAAGGTACGGGGCTGGGGTTAAGTACAGCCTATGGCATCATTGAGGATCACGGAAGCAAACTAAACGTGAAAAGCAAGGTTGGTGAAGGTACGACCTTCATTATTGAGCTTGCGGTTTATCCGGAAACACAAACTATAGTGGAGGCTGGATGATTTTATATGGGGGGATCGGCAGTTTACGTCGTTCCCTTTTAATCATTTGAACTTTTTAAGAATAAGTCAACATTGTGAGGCAGATAATGAACCTGAATGAAGCGCCAATAGAAAACAACAATCCCTTTATTGAAGAAGTTATCAAGGTAAGCAATGTAAACATACAGGCATGCTATCAGTGTCAGAAGTGCTCCGCAGGATGTCCTGTTGTCTCTGCGATGGATATCATGCCCAACCAGATAGTCCGGCAAATTCAGTATGGAAGAAGGGAAAAAGTGCTTACCTCCAAGACCATATGGATATGCGCTTCATGCCATACATGCAGTGTGAGATGTCCCAACGATATTGACATTGCCAAGGTGATGGACACGTTAAGACATATTTCTCTCAAGTCCGGGCTAAAGGCGGGTGAGGGGGAAATACCGATTTTCCACTCAGTTTTTCTGGATAGTATAAAAGCTTCGGGCAGGATCCACGAGCTCTCCCTTATTCTACGTTTTAAGTTAAAAACAAGAGATTTCCTCAAGGATGCCGCTCTGGGATGGGAGATGTTCCGGCGAGGTAAGATTAAAATTTTGCCGCAAAGTTTTACAGGGGGGCGGGATATTAAAGAAATTTTCAGGGCTTATGAGAAAGGGCGGGGGATATGAAAGACGTAACCTACTATCCCGGGTGTTCCCTCCATGGAACAGCCCGCGAATACGATGAATCGTTCCGGGGAGTATCTGAATTACTGGGAGTAAACCTGCACGAATTGGAGGATTGGACCTGTTGTGGTTCTACATCTGCCCACTGCACCGACGAAGCCTTGGCCGTTGCTCTCCCTGTCCGTAATTTAACGATCGCCGCAAAATACGACCGCGAAATGGTGATCCCCTGTGTTGCTTGTTATAGCCGTTTCAAAGCCGCGGCAGAGGAGGCTAAAGAGCATCCCGAATATCTCCTTTCTCCCTACGAAGGCAAGGTATCGCTCCGTTATGCGCTGGACTTTTTTTGTGACAAGCCTATGATTGAAGATCTTCAGTCAAAGAAGATAAAACCGCTGTCCGGTCTCAAAGTTGCCTGCTATTACGGCTGCCTGGCCGTTCGTCCCCCGAAGTTGACCGGCGTAAAACTATACGAAAATCCGGATCATATGGATCGTCTGATGGAACTGCTGGGCGCCGAGGCCGTAGACTGGTCTTATAAGACTGATTGCTGCGGGGC
>CAKKRN010000211.1 GCA_919902745.1 Syntrophaceae bacterium
GCGAAATCGAGGGCGGATGCCTCGTCCCGGAGCTTCGCCAGTTCGGCGGCAAACGCCTCCGCCGTGAAGACGAGGCGGTTGTCCACGTAGCTGTGGAGGTAGGCGGCATATTCCCCGTCGTATCCCTCCGGGGGGGCGTTCCGGTCCATCCCGGCCAGGATCTTTGCGAACGTCTCCTGATGTTTTACCTCCTGGGCGGCCAGCATCTGGAAGAGGGTCTTGACCTCTTCCTTTGCGGTCAGTTGCACGGCGTAGCGGTAGAAATTCGCCCCATTTTCTTCGATCCGGACCGCCACTTCCACAATGTCGTTTGCATCAAAGACAGCCATGTTCTACCTCCTTAAGTTCATAGGATCCCGCCACAGAATACCCGATACTTCGTATGGGAATCGATTGTTTCACAGCCACTTCTTCCTTCTGAAGTAGATCAGCATGAAAACGGCGACAACGATCATCACGCCCCAGAGGGCGATATATCCCCACCGCCATTCCAGTTCCGGCATGTATTTGAAATTCATCCCATAAACCCCGGCGAGGAAGGTCAGCGGCATGAAGACGGTGGCGATGATGGTGAGCACCTTCATGATCTCGTTCATCCGGTTGCTGATGGAGGAGAGGTAGATGTCCAGCATTCCGGAAAGCATGTCCCGGTAGGTCTCGATCGTGTCGATCACCTGGACGGCATGGTCGTAGACGTCGCGGAAGTAGATGACCGACGGCTCGCGGATGAGCGGCGAGTCGGACCGGCCGAGGCCGCCGATCATCTCCCTGAGGGGCCAGACCGATTTACGAAGGAAGATGATCTCCCGCTTGAGGGCCTGGATGGCTCGGAGGGTCTCGGGCGACGGGCGGCCGATCAGAGCCTCTTCCACATTTTCGATCTTCTCTCCGAATTTGTCCAGGATGACGAAGTAGCTGTCGACGATCGTGTCGAGGAGCGCATGGGCAAGGTAGTCGACCCCGGCCTTTCGCAGGCGGCCCTTTTCGTTGCGGATCCTCTCCCGGACGGGATCGAGGAGGTTTCCCTCTTTTTCCTGAAGGGAGATCAGCCAGTTGGGGCCGAAGACGATGCTGACCTGTTCGGGAATAAGGCCGCCGCCTTCCGCCTCATGAAAGAATTTGAGCACGATGTAGAGATAATCGCCGTGGTCCTCGCTCTTCGGCCGTTGATCGGTGTTCAAAATATCTTCAAGGATGAGCGGGTGCAGGCCAAAAACGGTTCCCATCTGTTCGAGGAGGCGAATGTTCTGGAGGCCGTCGATGTGGATCCATACGACGTCTGCCCCGTCCGGAGGCGGCAGGCGCCCATCCAGCGTAACGATCTCCTGTTGGTGAAAGTGGGATTCGCCATATTCGCAGAGGGTGATCTTCGCCTTCTCCGCGTGTTTCTCCCCGATGTGGACCAGCGCGCCGGGCGGGAGACCGGCCTTGGCGGATCTTTTCTTTGTGGCTCCGGGCATGTTCCTATTCCTCCGGGATCGAACGGAATTTCCGGGATGGGGACGAACGGTTGCAAAAGCGGCGCTAATGTAGCTCATCGCTTCCGGAAATTCAATGAAAAAGTCGGCCGGGGAAGAGAGCGACGGACGCGATTTTCTCTTGACAAAAGTTTCGGAATTGCGGACGTAAATGGCAGATCTCAATATTCCCTTTCCCCGGAGGCTCCATGAGATACATTCTTGCGGCGACCGAAGACCAGGCTGCAACGGAGATCATCCGCGCTGCCTTCCGCCGGCCCTTCCATGTGGATGCGGCGGCCACCGTCCGGGACTGCCGGGAATTCCTGCGGAAGCGGAGGTACGAATTCTGCTTCATCGATCTCGACCTTCTCTGCGGACTTGGGGAGGTCCGGGGGGATTCCGGCGCGGCCTTCCGTGGGGTAAGGCAGCTCTTTCCCACGGTCGAGGTTGTCGTCATGACCCCGCCGGAGAGGGCGGGGGAGGCGGTCGAAGCGGTGAAGGCCGGTGCGGCCAACTACGTGACCTATCCGCTGAACGCCGATGAGATCCGATACGTGACGGAGAGCGTCCATGAGGGCATCCGGGCGCAGTCGGAGCTCGACTACCTGCGGGACCGCTTCTGGCAGTCCGACTCCCTGGACGTCGTTCAGACCCGGAACCAAGCCATGCGGGCCGTCTTCGACCAGGTCCGCCTCGTAGCGCCCACGAAGAGCACCGTTCTGCTGACCGGGGAGACGGGGACGGGGAAGGGGGTTCTGGCGAAGCTCATCCACCGCCACAGCAATCGGCGGGGGGTGCAGTTCATCGGCATCCACTGCGGCGCCATCCCCGACACCCTTCTCGAAAGCGAGCTCTTCGGTCACGAGAGGGGGGCCTTTACCGGCGCCGTACGCCGGAAGCTTGGCAAATTCGAACTGGCCAACCGGGGAACGATTTTTCTCGACGAAATCGGCACGATCACCCCTTCCGCGCAGATCAAGCTCCTCCAGGTCCTTCAGGACCGGACCTTTCAGCGGGTTGGGGGAGAGACCCTCATCGAGGCCGACGTGCGGATCATCGCCGCCTCCAACAAGGATCTCGGGCAGATGGTGGAGCAGGGGCTCTTCCGGAACGACCTCTACTACCGGCTGAACGTATTTCCGATTGAGATCCCGCCTCTCCGGGAACGACGGGAGGATATCCCCCAGCTCACGGAGATCTTCCTCCGGCAGATGAACCGGTTCAACCACCGGGGGATTCACTACGTCCATCCGCAGGTGATGGAGGCGTTCCTGCGCTACCCGTGGCCCGGCAACATCCGCGAACTGGAGAACCTGGTGGAGCGGGCCTGCATTCTGGAAACCTCTTCCATCCTGACCCCGACGAGCTTCCCGGCGGAGCTCTTCACCGGTGCTCCTTCTGCATTGTCGGCGCCCGCCGGGAGAACCGGCCTCACGCTGGCGGAGGCGCGCGCGATTGCCGTCACGGAGGCGGAGAAAAGCTATCTCCGGGAGCTCCTTGCCCGGACCGGGGGGAGGATCAACCGGACGGCGGAGTCGGCCGGCGTCACGGTCCGCCAGATCAGCAAACTCATGCGTAAATACAATATCCGAAAAGAGACGTTCCGCTGAAACTGAAGCTCTCCGCAGCACGCTGTGGAGAATCTTCGATTGCGCTCGCTTACCCCCACGGCAGGCCGTGGTGCGTGTGCTCGCTAACGGATTCAGCGCCGGGACGGCGTGGATTCCTGCCGCGTCTTGACGACGACCCGGACGACCGGCGCTTTCCCCCCTGCGAACTGGATATCCGGAGGATAGCGCAGAGATGGCGCGAAGGCCTTCTGGACGTCCAGTTGCGCCAGATCGATCGGCTCGGTAAGTATCCGGATCCGCTTGCCGCGAAGCCTGCGGGGGATGAGGATTCGCACCTCCGCCGGGGTGGCGATGATCTTCTGAACCGCAAGACCCTGCGGCGGATTGTTTTCCGTCAGAACCTCGATGGGGACGGTCATGGAGATGAGGCGCGAGGTGACGATCGTGATCCGCTCAGGGCTGATCCCGGCAACCGAAAGGTTGGAGGGGGTCTTCACCATGTTGCGCGTGAGCGTGACCTCCTGCCTGCCGGGCGGGAGCTGCGCCAGGTCGAGAGAAATCTTGAGACTCTGCGGATGCAGGAGTTGAAAGGCTTGGGCGTGTCCCATGAGCATGACCTTGGCCTCCGTGGGCTTCAGTTCCTCCAGAACCCATTCCACCGGGGCGTTTCGGTATTCAATCGGGACCATGAAATCCCGCCGGATCGTTTCCCGCTGGTAGCCGAAAACGACCCAGAGAATACAGGCCAGTACAATGGCAATCACCTTTTCCCGCTTGTTTTCCTTCAGCCAGCGGAGGATCGGTCCCGGTTTGGCGAGCGGCGCCCGCCTGGCGAAGAAGGCTTCCAATTCGATGCGGAGGGCCGAGGCGTTGGTGATCTCCTGGATCCTCTCTCCTTTGGCGAGTGAGATCGTTCCGCGCTCCTCGGAGACCACGATGCAGATCGCGTCGGAACGCTCCGAAAGGCCGAGGGCCGCCGTGTGGCGAAGGCCCAGATTGCCGTGCTGGGCGGCATTGGCCGACAGCGGAAGATGGCAGCCGAAACGCATGACCCGGTTTCCGTCCACGAGGACGGCGCCGTCGTGACCGATCGAATGGGGATCGAAGATACTCTCTAAGAGGGGCTGGCTGAGGATGCCGTCGAGGTTGCTTCCCCCCGTCAGGTGGCGATCCAGAGGGTCGTGCCCCTGGAGGACGATCAGGGCGCCGACTTTTTTGCGCGCAAGGTCAGCGGCGGTCTGGGCGAGAACCTCCGCGCCTTCGTTGAACGCGGCAACGGCAAAGAACCGTTTCCGGAAACGTCCCAGCAGGGCCAGGCGTTCAAAGAAACGCCGGAGGTCCTCCTGAAAGATGACGACGAGGACAAACAGCAGGATTGCGAAGAAGGCCTGGAGGACGACGGTGGTCAGGTAAAGCTGAAAGAAGCGGGCGAGCATATAGACGACGCCCAGCAAGGTGATGCCCAGGAATACGAAACGGGACGCCCGATCCTTAAACCAGATCAGCAGCGCCGAGATCATGATCGAGATGATGGCGATGTCCAGGATGTCCTGAATCCGGAAGGCGTTGAGCATCGTCAAGGTATTTTCGATCATGGGGAAAACTC
>CAKKRN010000212.1 GCA_919902745.1 Syntrophaceae bacterium
AGTGCGCGCCGTCGACAAACCAAATCCGAAATGCTTGACTAAAGAACTCGACTATGAAAGATTGCCGCGTAAAGGACGGTTTCACCACCCCTTTTAAAAATATCCTTGATCATTGGTGATTGATCATGTCCATCATCGATCTGCGAAGCGACACGGTAACCCTTCCCACGCAGGCCATGCGCGAAGCCATCTTTCACGCCGATCTCGGCGACGACGTCTTCGCCGAGGACCCCACGATCAACCGCCTCGAGGCGATGACGGCCGAACGGCTGGGAATGGAAGCGGCGCTGCTGGTCGTGAGCGGCACGATGGGCAACGCCGCCTGCGCGCTCACGCACTGCGCCCGCGGCGAAGAGGCGATCCTGGGCGACTGCTCGCACATCTTCCTGAACGAGGCGGGCGGCATGTCCGCCCTGGGCGGCATCTTCCCCCACACCATACCAAACCTGCCGGACGGGACAATGCGACTCGATCAGATCGAGGCCGCCATCCGCGGCGACAACATCCATTTCCCCCGGACGCGGCTCATCTGCCTGGAAAATACCCACAACCGCTGTTACGGCGCCGCGCTGACGCCCGACTACACCGCCGCCGTCGTTGCACTTGCGAAGCGCCGCGGCATTGCCGTCCACCTCGACGGCGCCCGGATCTTCAACGCCGCCGTCGCCCTCGGCGTGGATGTCCGGGAATTGACCCGGGGAACGGATTCCGTAAACGTCTGCCTTTCGAAGGGGCTCGCCGCACCCGTGGGCTCGGTGATTTGCGGGAACGGAAAATTCATCGCGCGCGCCCGCAGGATCCGGAAAATGCTGGGCGGCGGAATGCGCCAGGCCGGAATCATCGCGGCCGCGGGGATTGTCGCCCTGGAAGAGATGGTCGAACGTCTTGCGGAAGACCATGCGAACGCCCATCGTCTTGCCGAAGGAATCTCACGGATTCAGGGACTGGCCACCGAACCGGACCGCGTCCGGACGAACATCCTCTACATCGATCTCGTTGATCAGCGCTTCACGGACGACGCGTTCATGGCGCGCCTCAAGGAGAAGGGGGTGATGCTCTCTCATCCGGGGCCGGCCCGCTTCCGGATGCTCACCCACCACGGGATCGGCGAGGCCGATATCGAAACGGCGCTTGAGGCGCTCCGCGCGGTGATGAGGGACTGATACAATAAACCGGACGGGGACACCTTGCTGCAAGGTGTCCCCTGGAGAAGATGATGAATCCCAGCCGGAACGAACGCGGGAAAAAGGCGACGCCGGGCGTCATCCGCCTCCGCTTCGCCTCCGCCTGGGACATTTTCAGCGACGCCATCCGCAACTATCGAACGAACGGCGACACAAACCAGGCCGCCGCCATCGCGCTGTACGCCATCCTGTCGATCATCCCTTTGTTCATCCTGACCTTGCTGCTTGTCGGCCATACCTTCGGCGCCGATCCGGGGATACAGAAAAAGCTTCTCGAGGGGATCCGCCAGTTCATCCCCTCCTTCTCGGGCGCCCTGCTGACACAGTTCGGTCAGATCGAGGGGAAGAAAGAGCTTCTCGGCTGGGCGGGAATCATCAGTTTGATCTGGTTTTCGGCGATGATCTTCAGCGCCATCGAAACGGCCCTGAACATCATCTTCCGTTCGAGGACCCGCCGGAATTACTTCCTCAAGAAGATCCTCGCCATCGCGATGATCCCGCTGGGATGGACGGTCGGCGTCCTCAGCGTCGGGATCACCTACGTGGCGGCCATCCTTTCCAGGCAGCCCCTTCTCATCCAGGGCGGGGTCTTTTTCCTGCCGGAAGTCTATGGGATCTTCTTCCGCTACCTCCTCCCCTACTTCCTTACCGTCCTGTTCTTCACCTTCGTCTACAAGGTGATCCCCTCGGGAAAGGTCAGCCTGAAGAGCGCCCTCATCGGAAGCGCAATCTTCTCCGCCCTGATGGAAATCGCAAAGCAGTTCTTCACCTGGTACATCACCAGCTACACCCGCTACAATATCATCTTCGGTTCGCTGGAGGCGGTGGTTATCCTCGTCATCTGGGTCTTTTACGTTGCACTGATCCTGCTGTTCTGCGCGGAACTGATCTCTTCCTACCAGCGGCGGGATATGATTCTCCTTGAAAAAGCACTCCTGAAGCCCCGGAGCGGCCGCATGCAGATCGACGAACGGCTCTTCCGGAAATTCGGCCGCCTCTACGGCCCGGACGAATACATTTTCCGTGAGAGGGACATCGGTCAGGACATCTTCTACATCCTGAGCGGCCGCGTCCGGATGGAAAAGAGCGCCGGGCAGGCGAAGAAGGTCCTCGCCGAAATGGGACCGGGGGAGTACTTCGGCGAGATGGCGGCGCTGATCCACGCCCCGCGGACCGCCTCCGCCCGCAGCCTGGAGGAGAGTCACATCGCCGTCGTCAACGGGGACACCCTGCGGAACCTTCTGCGTGAAAGTGACGACGTTTCGCTGTTCATGCTGAAAGAGTTCTCCAACCGCATCCGGCACACGAACGAAGCGTTGGAGGAACTGACCCAGTCCTGGGTGCGGCTGATCGCTACCCTTTATTTCTTGAGGGTGTGGCCGCTCCCGGACGATCGGAACCCGGACGCGGAGCTGGCAAGAATCACGGGCAAGGAGACGGCGGAGATCCACGAGATCCTGGCGGAACTGGGCCGGAGAGGCGTGCTGACCTTTTCAGAGGACCGCGTGACCGGCTTCAGCCGGGATGATGCGCTGCGGCT
>CAKKRN010000213.1 GCA_919902745.1 Syntrophaceae bacterium
ATCCATTCTTGATATTTCCTTTCATAGGCATCTTCATCATCAGGGAGATTGCCTTCGTCGGATTCTATGAGGTTCCATGAGGTGTCGTAATTTTCGGTCATGATATTTCTTGATGATGTTTTTTAGCGGCGCAATCTCTTAACCCTCCAGGTAAACGGCGCCAACATTGAAACAGCTCTCACCACCAGGCATCCGTGTCACCGCGGACCAGAGATTCGAGCCTTCGGAAGGCCACCCGCTTGCCGAGATGGTCGGCGTCCACATCCAGCCCGTCGGTCAACATCCGAAAGAGATCGCGGTCGTCTTTATTGAACGCCAGAAGGTCGTGGGGCAGTTCGAGATTGTAATACCGCGTGCGCAATCCGCGGGCTTTCGCCTCGCCTTCGAGTTCCTTCAGCAGAAAGGTCTTGCCTACCTGACGCGGACCGAGAATGATCGAGACCTCGGGTCGGTAGAGGTCGTCCGCCAACTGTTTATAGATGCTGCGCTTTATCTTCATGTTGACCATTCTATACACTCGGATCAAATAGTCAAATCAAAACCGCAACTGGTGTCACGAAAATTCTCTTGACGTAAAAAAGAGTTATCATGTACTCGTGACACTCGCGAAAGGGAAGGTCAACCGATGAAGAAGAACCCAGTTCATTTGCAGAAAGAAAACGTACAACGGAATCACGATCGCCCTCGCCCGGGAAGGCTTTTCGTGGTCGGAATCGGCCCCGGCGGTCCGTTAGACCGGACCAGGAGGGCCGAGGAGGCGATCGCGAAAAGTTCCGTCGTCGCGGGCTACACGCGCTACCTGGATCTGATCCGCGATCTGACGGCGGGGAAGGAACGGATAGCCACGGGGATGACCCGCGAGGTGGAGCGGTGCCGGATGGCCTTGGAGCGGGCCGAAGCTGGGCAGACTGTCACCCTCGTCTCCTCGGGGGATCCGGGCGTCTACGGGATGGCCGGCCTGGTCCTGGAGCTGGCCGCCTCCGAGGGGATCGCCGTCCCCATCGAGATCGTCCCCGGCGTCTCGGCCGCAAACGCGCTGGCGGCGCATCTCGGGGCGCCGCTCATGTGCGATTTCGCAACGCTGAGCCTCAGCGACCTCCTCGTCCCCTGGGAGACGATCCGCGGGCGGCTGGAGGCGGTCGCGGCCGCCGATCTGGTCGCTGCGATCTACAACCCCCGATCGCAGAAGCGCACCCGTCAACTGGACGAGGCGGCGGCGATCTTCCGCCGCCACCGGCCGGGGACGACCCCCGTGGGCGTGGGAACTGCGGTGGGCTCGCCGGCGGAAGAGATCCTCATTTCCGACCTGGACCACTTCCTCGAACTCCCGATCGCGATGCGGAGCGTCGTCATCATCGGAAACCGCTCCACAAAGCGGATCGCGTCGTGGTTCGTGACGCCCAGAGGGTACGGGGTATGATCCCCTTCGTCATCAAGCCCCTTTCCATCAAACGGCGTGTGGTGATCATCGGAAACGGAGCTTTCCTTTTCACCGGCAGCCGGTTTGCGGCAACGCCACGGGGGTTCGGGATATGATCCTGCTGATTGGCGGCACGAGTGAAACGGCCCCCCTCGCCTCCGGCCTCGCCGAAGCGGGATACGCCGTCCTCGTCTCGATGGCGACGGCGGCCCCCCTCGCGATCGGCGCCCATCCACGGATCTCCCGGCGGGCGGGACGTCTCGATGAAGAGGGAGTGGTCGCGCTCGGGAAGGAAAAGGGCATCCGGGCGATCGTGGACGCCGCCCATCCCTACGCGGAGGCCGCCCACGCAGCCGCGCACAACGCGGCAAAGCGCCTCGGAATCCCCTGCCTGGTCTTCCGACGGCCCGAGGCGCTGACGCCGGAAAGCCCTGTCCGTTTTGCCGCCGACCACGCCGAGGCCGCGGAAATGGCTTTCGCCTCTGGCCGCCCGGTTCTCCTGACGACGGGCTCCCGGAATCTCGCCCCCTACGCGGAGGCCGCCCGCCGGACCGGCGTCCCGTTCGCCGTCCGCGTTCTCGACATCCCGGAATCACTCGCCGCCTGCCGGGCGGCAGGCATTCCGGAAGATCGGATCATCGCCGGGCGCGGCCCTTTTTCCGTGACGGAAAACCTTGCCGCCATCCACCGCTTCGGGATCGGCGTGATCGTCACCAAGGAGAGCGGCCGGGCCGGCGGCATCGAAGCCAAGCTCGCCGCGGCCAATCAGGCAAACTGCAGGCTCATCGTCCTCCGCCGTCCTGCGATGCCCGCCTCCAGCCCCGCTTTCGACCGTCCGGCAGCCCTCATCACCGCCCTGGCAGATCTCGTTCCCCCCGCTGTCATAGCAAAAAACCCCGCACCTTTCTCGGAAACACGGGATCGAGGCTTCAAGGCGATCCGTTAGGAGGGCGACGACCTGGCGTAAACTGAACTACTTCTCCGCCTTGTAACCGAACCACTTCTTCAGCTTCCCCCGGATCAGGAACAACAGGGCGGCAAAGAGGACCGCCAGTGCGGCCCCCCAGAAATCCAAGAGCTTTTGCCAGAAGATCTCCCCTAGCTTTTGGATGTAGCCTTTCCACACCGCCTGCCGATCGACGATCACCCGCACCTTCAGCGATGCAGTGGCCCTGGGAACGGGCGTACCGCGACAATCCTCCAAGCGAAACAACTCAACGTCGGCCCCGACGTCGAAAATTCCCTCCTTCAGAGGCTTCAGCTTGAACCGGACTTCGGAACCCATCGGATGAATTTCCATGCACTTGTACTCTTTGGGTTCCACCTCAAAGGCGGGGGCCAGGGGGGTGACCTTCGCCCACTTTCCGACCGGCGGCAGGACACCCGTGTCTGTTGTCAGTCCGCTGCCAAAGCTGGGTTGATAATCCTGGCCACCGATCCAGACCCGTAGGACCCCGGGAATGCCGGGGATTTTCAGGACGGGGTCCGCGGCCAATTCCACCTTGTATTTGTCGGCCTTTGCCGGGGCGGCTGTTTCCTCTGCCGACTTTGCCTTCACCGCCGGTTCTGGCCCCGGAGCGGCACCCGGCGGTACCGGAAGCGGTATCTTCATCCCCAACACGGCCATGCTCTTCGCTGCCGCTGCGGGGTCCGGAACGGCCAGCGCCGGCGCCTCCGATGCCGGTGCCAGCTTCGGGGCGGCGTCGGTCGCCACTTTTTTCTCCTCGGCCACCCGTGGCGCTTCCATCTTGCCGCAACCGGCCGTCACTAGAGCGCAAAAACAGAGCGCCAGGGCGACCGACCCCAACCACGTCCACCTTGCATGGAACATGCTCCAACCTCCTTTATCCCCAAAACATCGGGAATGAAAAGACCGTTCATCTCATCAGGGGCGATTGCTCACCGCCTGTCCGAGGTCGTTGTACCATTCGTCGAAGTAGCGCCGGGCCCCCTCCCGCCCCGATTGGATCAGCGCATCCTTCCTTTCGTCGGGGATGTCGAAATCGGTGGTCCCAACCCCGAGCGTATCGATATAGATCGTCCGGTGCCAGTCGTCGCTGTGCAGGTGCAGGCTGTCCTGAATGTTCAGGATGGAGACCAGCAGGGCCTGGGTGTAGGAAAAAAAGTCATCCACCACCCTGTGATCCGGTTCGGCGTGGTCGCGGAAGACGGCAAGCTCCTTCGCAGAATCCAGTCTGAATCCGAGCGTTTCCATGTTGTAGACGTAGGGGTTGAGCTGCTTTCCCTCCTGACTCAACCGGGCGTTGTGCGCTTCGTAATAGGGCGGCGTCTTGGAATGGTTCTCCACGTATTTTTCACGGTCGAAAAGCTTGACGGGATAATTGTCGATCAGGCCGCCGTCCACGTAAACGTCCCCGCGGAGGCTCCGGCGGGCGGCGAAGAACAGCGGGATGGACATGGAGATCCGAACGGCGTCGGCAATGCACAGGCGGGGCGTGTGCTCGGCGGAGAAGACCTCCGCGAACCCCGTGGAGAGATTCGTCCCGATAAAGTACAGATCCCGGAAGCCTTTTTCCTGTCCGGCGGCGGCGATTTCAAGGAAGGTCGATTCGCTGTTGCCCGTCCTGGCCTTGATTTGCTCGCCGATCCAGGCGCGGGAAAAATCCCCCTTGTACCAGCCGAACTCGGTCACAAGGCGGTTCACATCCCGAACCAGTCCCCATGAATCGTCCAGGAAGTTCCTGAAATTGAGTTCACGCAGGATCTTCTCAATCTCCGACAAGGCATAGCCGATCCCCAGCAACAGCGCCGTAATCGCTCCGGCGGACGTCCCGCCCACTCGCTGAATCCCGGGGAGGATCCCCCTTTCCTCCAGGACCTGAAGCGCGCCGACGTAAGCGATCCCCTTGACGCCCCCGCCCTCAAACACGAGATTTCTGAATGGATTTTCCATGCCACCTCCTTTTCTTCCTTCTCCGGAATGTCTGATGAATTGCATTTGTTAAC
>CAKKRN010000214.1 GCA_919902745.1 Syntrophaceae bacterium
TTCAGCAGCCGCGGGGAAGAAGAGGACGACCTTCGTTCCTTCGCCCGGAGCGCTTTGGATCTCCATCCGCCCCCCGTGCATCTTGACGATATCCTGGACGATGGCCAGTCCCAACCCCCGCATGCCCTCCTCCTGGTGGGTGCTGAAGAACGGCTCGCATATTCTCTCCATCAGCTCCGGCGGGATCCCTTTTCCGGTGTCGGCGACGGAGATGGAGACCTCTCCCCGGTCCGGTTCAGCCGTGGTGGAAACGGTGATCCGGCCCCCGGCCGGCATCGCCTCGAGGGCATTCTGGATCAAGTTGAACAGGGCGGTTTGGACGCGGTAACGGTCCGCATGGATGCCCGGTAACGTCTTGTCGAAATCGACCTGGAGTTCGATTCCCGCCTTGCGCATGAGGGGTTCCACGAGCGAGAGGGTCTCATTCAAAAGCCCCTGGACGGTGACGGTCTCGAAATGGGCCTCGGGCGGGCGGGTCGCGCGCCGGACGTTCTGGATGACGGTATTGAGACGCTGGGTCTGCTGGACGATGAGCTCCAATTTGCGGGCGACGTCCGGCGGCCAATTTCCCCTCTCCTGAAGAAGGTTCGCAAGACCCGCGATGGAGTGGAGCGGCGTTCCGAGGTCGTGGGCGAGCGTCGCGGTCAGGTATCCCATCGCGGTGAGCTGCTGGAGCTGGTTGACCTGCTTCTGGAGCTCAACCGCCTTGCGGGTCGCCTCGCGGACGCGATCCTCGAGGCTCCGGGTCAGCTCCTGATTTCTCATCAGAACCTGTTCAATTTCATCGGCCATCGAATTGAAATGTTCGGCCAGATGTCCCCATTCATCACGGCGGACGATCGGAATCCGCTTCACATATTGCCCGGTCTGGAACGCGTCGATCGTACGGATAATGACGCTGAGCGGCCGGGCGATGAGCCACCGGTAACTCGCCGCGAGGACGAGCAGGATAATGACGAGGAGCCAGACGGTGCTGATGACGAGCAGGCGCTGCGCCCGGGAGAGGATTTCCACATTGGCCCGGCTGAAGTTGATCACCCCCACGACGAACTGCGTGTTCTTTGTTTTTTCGGATATGACCGGATAGAGGAGCCCCACGGCCGGCCCATCTTCCATCTGGAGGCGGACGTATTGAGGCTTGCGGGACGCCGCCACCGAGCTGACCAGGCTCTCCGGCCACTCGTAGCGGACGCGGCTCGCCCCGGCGATGTATTCGATGTAATCGATATCGTAATTGACGACGGTGAAGATGTCGATGCGGGCCAGACGGATATCGGTCTGGATCTGTTCTTTCAGGGCGGTGTCGAGCGTGGAGAGGCCCTGGCCGGTCGGGAAATGGATGTAATAGGTGCTGACCGTTTCGGCGACGCTGGAGAGGCGTTTCCCCTGCTGTTCGACCAGAATCTGGTCCAGCGCACGGATCTGAACCCAGCCCCAGACGGCCATCGTGACGACCAGCCCGAGGACCGTGAGAATCATCAGGCGTGTGCGGACGGTCATGGATCACTCCCCGGGGAATGGTTTTCGGAAGTCCGGTTGTCCCCGACCGTGATTATAGTGCAGGCCGGGGGGAAAATGCACGCAAATGATCGGCGAAAAAAAGGGGGTGCGGAGACCTCTCCACACCCCGTACATCTGTTCGATACCCGAAAAAGGATTACTTCTTGGCCGGAGCCGGGGTCTCAGCCTTCTTCTCGTCCTTCTTGTCGGTCTTCTTCTCAGCCTTCTTCTCGGCCTTCTTCTCGACCTTCTTCTCGACCTTCTTCTCAGCCTTCTTCACGTCCTTCTTCGCGTCCTTCTTCACGTCCTTCTTCACGTCCTTCTTTTCTGCCTTCGCGGGATCAGCCGCTTCTTTCTTCCCCTTCTCGACGGCGGGTGTCTGGGCGGCTGCGATTCCGGATGTGCAGAACAGGAAAACCAACGCGATTGTCCATACCATGAAACGTTTCATCTTAACTTACCTCCTATTTCTATTTTTGTTTTTGTCAGTCCCCTTCCGATCCGCCGACAACCGACGATCGCGGGAATCTGCCCACATTGGCCTTCATCAAAGGAGCATGAAGGTTAAAAACTACTTTGTTTCCGGAGCCGCGGAAGGGGCGACCGGTTTCATCCCCTTCGGGAGCTCCTTCTTGACCGCCTTCTTGACCGCGGTCTTCTTCGCCGGCGCCACCCGGATCAGCACGTTCCGACCATCCTTTTCAAGGTAGCTGACCTTGACCGGATCACCCGCCGCAATATTGGGAAAGGGTTTCTCCAGGATGAATTCCATGATTTCCGCTTTGCCCTTCAACGTCCGTTCGATTTTCAGGCTCGTGCCGGATATCTCCAGCACCGTCCCGGCGGTGCTCATCTCCGGGATCCGCGGGGGGCGGGGCGGGGCGGACCGTGGTTTCTCCGCGGCAAATACGAGCGTGAAACAGAGAAGCATCAAGATTGCCGCCAATGTCAGAAAACGTCTCATCCAACAACCCCTTCCTTCGCCCGGTTATCTTCCGGACGCTACCGTAAAAGCAATGTGCGTGCCAATAGTGAATAATCCGATCGTTATTGGAGAAACCGCTGTAATATCAGTCAAGATCATCGTTGGGTCGACCGGGCCTTCCCGTTTCCTCCGGAGGGGGGATTGTTGAGAACTTCCCCAATGGTTGGGGAATTGTTCATCAGATGCCTTCGGACCGGGTACGCAGGCTCTCTGCCCGCCGAGGAGTGAGGGGTGAGGAGTGAGGAGCGAGGAGTGAGGAGTGAGAGGTAGGGAAGAGGTTATTACTTCTCACTTCTTGCTGTTTAACATGATCATCTTCAGTGCGCTGGGGACGATCTCCAAATCGGCCGGGAGGGTGCCCGGCTGCTCCCCGTCGATGTCCAGCAGCACCCGCTGCTCCGAAGCAGCGGTCACCCTCTTTCCCGTCTGCATGGAGACCTGGGAGATGACTTTGATCTTGCCGGTGTAGAGTTTTGGGAGGTGCCAGAAGACGAGCGGGAGGCTCATGGCGCCGATGACGGTCACATGAAAGAGGCCGTCGTCGGGCTCGGCGTCCGGTGCGACCAGCATCCCGCCGCCGTGATAGCGTCCGTTCGCGATGGCGATGTTGAGCACGTCGACCGTCCGCTCGTCCCCGTCGTCCACCCGGAGGTGGATCCGCTTATTTCCGTATGCGAACAGGGAGACCAGCGTGCCCCAGATGAAGGTGATGAAGGGTCCGCAGGCCTTGCTCGTCCGGTTGACCCGGTCCACGACCTCCCCGCCGAGGCCAAAGCTCGCGATATTGTGAAAGTATCTTGTGCTAGTGCCGCCCTGATGGTTTCGGAAACGGATACGTCCGAGATCGATCGTTCGGACGTATCCCTCCCGGACGGTCTGGAGAGAGGGGCCGATCCCGGACGGGATGGGCATGGTCCGGCAGAAGTCGCAACCGGTGCCGTTGGGGAGGAAGCCGAGGACCGCATCCTTGCGGATGGGGCCGCTTTCGTCAAAGAAGCCGTTGACTGCCTCGTTGAGTGTGCCATCCCCGCCCACGCAGACGATCCGGTCGGCGCCTTGGAGGAGCTGTTCCCGGGTCATCCGGGTGGCGTCGCCCGGTCCTTCGGTCATGCAGGTTTCAAAGGGACCCAGAAGATCACCGGCCATTTTGCTGATCCGGGGCCACTCTTTGCCCGTCGACCCGTTTCCCGCATGAGGATTCACCACAAAGACGGTTTTTTGGAAAACCAAGTTCCACCTCCCGCGCCCTTTGGCAGATTGTGAGGATTCGTGCGGTAAAAGCGGGGGGAGTATAGCACGGATATTTTGATTCCGGTAGCTTAAAAAAAGACGCAAAAGAATTGCTTTCCGGAAGGCTTTTTGATATCCGTCTCATGCAAGCCGGGAGAGCGCTTGCCCTTAGCAGGCTGTTCAAAAATGTCCGGATGCAAGGCCCCCGAAATCCTGAACCGTGAAGCGTACTTTTTGGTACGTTGAACGGAGAAGGATGAGGGAAACGCAGCAGGCGGGCGTTTTTCAACAGCCTGTTGGGATCTCCATCTCCGCCGGGGCGACAGACCGATCAGGAACGGGTTCCATGACACAGGATTGCAGCAGACTCAAATTCGTTTCCGCATTCTTCTTCTTTCCGATGCGCTCCCTGCTGGGACGGATCGGTCTGCGGTACGATATCTCCCGGATCGCCAATGCCTACTATCGGGCGAAATTCGACCGGATTCCCGCGGCCGAAAAGGCGGTCATTCTTCCCCACTGCCTGATCGGGGAGAAATGCAAGGCCCATTTTTCCAAGGAGGACGGGGTCCTCTGCGTGAATTGCAAAGACTGCCGCTGCGGGGAGATCCGCCTTCTCTGCGAGGAGGCGGGGTGGCAGTTTTATATCTCTCCCAGCACGAATTTCACGAAACGCCTTGTCCAGAGAAAGGGGATCCACGCGGCGGTCGGCGCCGCCTGTGATTTTGAGATCGAAAAGGGGATCCGCTCGACCCGAATCACCCTCCGGGGGGTCCGTCTGAAGCAGAGGAAGGTGATCCCGCAGGTGATCGTGACGGCCCGCTACGACTGTCTGAACAACGATATCGACTGGGAGCTGCTTTGCAGGATGATTCGGGATGGGGCGGGAGGCGTCTGAGATGGAACGTTCATTTCCGCATTCAACCCCCTCCGCTATTACGAAGCCGGGAGGGGAGTACGGCCGCGTGATCGTCGTCGGCGCCGGCGCCGGCGGGATGATGGCCGCGGGGCGGGCCGCGGAAAGGGGTGCAAAAGTCCTGCTGCTGGAAAAGACGGACGGTCCGGGGAAGAAGATCCTCGTCAGCGGGAAAAGCCGCTGCAATCTGACGAACGCGCGCGACCTCAAAGATTTTTTTGCGATGTATGGTCCGAACGGCCGGTTCCTGCACGGCGCCTTTCACCGATTCTTCCGGGACGACCTCCTCGCCTTTCTGAGTCTTTACGGCTTGGAGACGAAGGTCGAGCGCGGCGGGCGGATCTTTCCTCTCTCCAACGATGCGGCGGACGTCGTGAAGGCGTTCCGCCGTTATCTTGCGGATCACGGCGTGAAGCTTCGGACCTCGGTTTCGGTGAAAGGGATCGCCGTCCGCGACGGCCGCGTCGAGGGCGTACTTACGCAGGAGGGGCTCCTTCCCGCCGTTGCCGTCATCCTGGCGACCGGCGGCGCCGCGATGCCGGCGACCGGTTCGACCGGCGACGGCTATCGGATGGCGGCCGCCGTCGGCCACACCGTGACGAAGCTCCGGCCCGCCCTTGTTCCGCTGGTCGTAATCGAGGTCGAACGGGCGAAGTCGATGCAGGGGGTCAGCCTCAGGAACGTCCGGCTCACGGCCTTCCGCGGTCCGGCGGGGGCGATTGACCCCGCGCTGACTCCCTCGAAGGAGGCCGGCCGGGGGCTGGGGCAGCGGCGGAAGAAAGGTCCCGTCATCGAGAGCCGGATGGGGGAGATGCTCTTTACGCACTTCGGGATCGGCGGCCCGATCACGCTGCTGATGAGCCTTTCCATCGTCGATGCCCTTGCGGAAGGCCCGGTCAGCGTCGCGATCGATCTGAAACCGGCCCTCACGGCGGAAGAGCTCCGGGTCCGCCTCCAGTGGGATTTCGACAGCTTCGGCAAACGGGGTTTTCGCAGCCTCCTGGCGGGGCTCCTCCCCCACAAGATGATCGAACCATTTATCAAGATGACCGGCATCCCCGCGGACCGGCCGGGCCATCAGATCAGCGCCGTGGAGCGGGAGAAGCTCCTCGGCCTCCTCAAGGCCCTCCGCTTCAATATCCGCGGCGCGCTTCCGATGACCGCGGCGATCGTTACGGCGGGCGGGGTCGCGCTTGGCCAGATCGATCCCCGGACGATGGCCTCCCGCCTCGTTTCCGGCCTTTTCTTCTGCGGGGAGGTAATGGACATCGACGCCGACACGGGCGGCTACAACCTTCAGGCGGCCTTCTCCACCGGCTTTGTCGCGGGCGAGGAGGCCGCGGCCATCCTGCAAGCATTTCCGGGAAAGTCATGATTTTTTATGCAAATGCTTGCAAAATTGCCGGTTTTCCTGCATGCAGTGATCTCGGGGAAAGAGAATTCTGTGGATTTTGGATGATTCCAGGTTCTTAACGAACGGAGCGTTTCATCATGCCTGCTCCCCAAGAAGTTCTTGATCTTGTCGCGCGTTTTACAGAAAACCTTGCGGCCTACGCCTCCGGCGTCTACAACGAGGCCCAACTCCGCCGGGAATTCATCGACCCTCTCTTCAGCGCGCTGGGCTGGGATCTGGACAATATCGCCGGCCACGCCGAGGCCTACAAGGACGTGATCCACGAGGACGCCATCCGGATCGGCGGCGCGGTGAAGGCCCCGGACTACTGCTTCCGCATCGGCGGGACGCGCAAGTTCTTCGTGGAGGCGAAAAAGCCCGCCGTCCGCATCGCCGAGGAGGCCGCCCCCGCCTACCAGCTCCGCCGCTACGCCTGGTCCGCCGGGCTTCCCCTCTCCATCCTCACAAATTTCGAAGAGTTCGCCGTTTACGACTGCCGGATCAAGCCGGACCAGAACGACCGGCCCGCGACGGCCCGGATTCTGTTCTTCAACTTCCGGGACTACGCCGCCCGCTGGGAGGAGATCGCCGCCGTTTTCACCAAGGAGGCTGTTCTCAAGGGGGCCTTCGATCGCTACGCCGAATCGACCCGCCTGAAGAAGGGCACCGCCGGCGTGGACGAGGCCTTTCTCCAGGAGATCGAATCCTGGCGGGATCTTCTGGCCCGGACCATCGCGCTCCGAAACCCCGCGCTGAGCCAGCGGGAGCTGAACACGGCGGTGACGCTGACGATCAACCGGATCATCTTTCTCAGGATCTGCGAGGACCGGGGGATCGAGCCCTACGGCCAACTCCAGGGGCTCTTCAACGGCCCCGGCGTTTATAAACGTCTCATCGAGATCTTCTATCGGGCCGACGACCGGTACAACTCCGGCCTGTTTCACTTCCGGCAGGAGCAGGGGCGCACCGCGCCGCCCGATCGCCTCACGCTGGACCTCGCCATCGACGACAAGGCGCTGAAAGAGATCTTTCAGGGTCTCTATTACCCCGACTCCCCTTATGAGTTCTCCGTCCTCCCCGCCGACATCCTCGGCCGGGTGTATGAGCAGTTCCTCGGCAAGATCATCCGCCTCACCGCCGGCCACCAGGCGAAGGTGGAGGACAAGCCGGAGGTGAAGAAGGCGGGCGGCGTCTTCTATACCCCGAAATACATTGTCGATTATATCGTCGATGAAACAGTCGGCCGCCTTCTTGAAGGCCGGACGATCGCCCAGGCCGGCCGGCTCCGGATCCTCGATCTCGCCTGCGGCTCCGGCTCGTTCCTGATCCAGGCTTACCAGCGCCTTCTCGACGGGTACCGGGACCGCTACGTGGAGGGCGGGCCGGAGAAGCGAGCGAAGGGGCGAAGGCCGGTCCTCTATCAGGCCGCCGGCGGCGAATGGCGGCTGACCACCGCGGAACGCAAGCGGATTCTGCTGAACAACATCTACGGCGTGGACATCGACCCCCAGGCCGTCGAGGTGACGAAGCTCTCGCTCCTCCTCAAGGTCCTGGAAGGGGAGAGCGGGGAGACCCTCACGAACCAGATCAAGCTCTTCCAGGAGCGCGCCCTACCCGACCTCTCCGGGAAGATCCGCTGCGGCAACTCGCTGATCGGTCCGGATTTCTACGACGGCGCGCAGCTAACCCTGCTGGGCGACGAGGATCAGTACCGGATCAACTGCTTCGGCTGGGAAAAGGAGTTTCCGGAGATCTTCAAAATGTCTGTTCCCTCCCCCTCGACGGGGGAGGGTTCGGGTGGGGGTGAACCGAGAGGCGGCTTCGACGCCGTCATCGGCAATCCGCCCTACATCCGCATCCAGACGATGAAGGAGTGGGCGCCGCTGGAGGTGGAGTTCTACAAGAGAGCCTTTGCCGCCGCCGGGAAGGGGAACTACGACATCTACGTGGTCTTCGTCGAAAAGGGCTTAAGCCTCCTGAACGGCCGGGGCCGCCTCGGCTTCATCCTGCCTCACAAGTTTTTCAACGCCCAGTACGGCGAGGCCCTGCGCGGTCTTCTGGCCGAGGGGAAGCACCTGGCCGGGGT
>CAKKRN010000215.1 GCA_919902745.1 Syntrophaceae bacterium
TGGTGCCCCTGCCGCGATTCGAACGCGGGGCCTGCGGATTAGGAATCCGTCGCTCTATCCGTCTGAGCTACAGGGGCAATCCGATGGGAGCGCCCGTCTAACACGCTTTGCGGCGAGTGTCAATATCTGATCTCCCCGCCAACGAATCCGGGAAGCCGGCGGCCTGATGATGCTGATCCGTCCGGCGGTTCCGTTTTTCACCCGTACCGGGCCGCCCCTTGGTCAACGGGAAACCGTCCCGCTTATCCTCTTCAGGATGATGCGGGCGTCCGCCACCACGCAGCGGCCGGCGGAGCAGAGAAGCGGATTGATGTCGATGGATTCGATTCGGTCCTCCAGTTCCATGACGAGAGCAGAGAAGGCCCGGAGGGTTTCCGTCAGCTTGCCCCGATCCACCGGCGCCGCGCCCCGGTACCCCTCGAGCAACCGGTGGGCCTTGAGGCCTTCGATCATCGCCAGGGCGTCCTTTTCGGTGAGGGGCGCCATCCTCAGGGCGACGTCCTGGTAGATCTCCACGCCGGTGCCTCCCATTCCCAGCAGGATCATGGGGCCGAACTGCAGATCGATCTTCGCCCCTAAAATGAGTTCGATTCCGGAGAGCATCTCCTCCACGAGGACGCCCTGGAAGCCGTCCAGGCCCCGAAAGCGTTCAAAGACCTCCGCCAGGCGCCCGTCGTTGCCTATCCCCACGGCCACGCCGCCCACGTCCGATTTGTGGAGGATGCGGGGGGAGACAATCTTGGCGACCACGGGATACCCGATTTCACCTGCGAAGCGGCGCGCCTCCTCCGCGGTTTGGGCCAGAGCAAAACGGGGTACGGCGAATCCGGCCAGGGAGAAGATCTGCTTCGCGGCGGCCTCGAGAACCCAGCCGTCGCCGCGGGCCTCCTCGATGATCCGGAGGATGTCGGGATGGGATTCTATCATGGCCTGTTCCTCCTGAGTGCCTCAACCATAAGCACCGCACCTTCGATGGAGGGCGATACGGGGGCGCCGTTTAGTTCAAACCCCTCGATCAGCATGGCGTACTTCTCCACGTGGGGTACGTAGGCGATCAAAGGCTTGCCGCACCGGGTCGCGACGCTGCTGAGCTTGGCGCCGAGATCGGCGGTGATCCCCGGAACGTATGGGAGCAGAAGCGCCAGCACGCAGTCGATCTGCTCCATCGCAAAGAGGGTTTCCGCGGTGGCGACAAAGTCGTCGTCGATTCCGCTTCCGGTGAGGTCGATCGGGTTTACGAGCGAGGCGATCTCCCGGACGCTTGGGCTGAGGTCCTTGCGGAGCGCTTCCCTGACATCTTCGGGAAGTGCGGGAACGGCAATCCCGTGAGCGGTACAGGCATCGACGGCCATCGCGCCGTGCCCGCCGCTGACCGTAACGATTCCGACCCTGCCCTGGATCGGTTTGGCGTAGACGCTCAGCGATTCGCAGAAGGAGATCATTTCCAGTTCGTTTGCCGCCTCCACGATCCCGTACTGGGAAAGGGCCGCCGAAAAGCTTGCGTAGTCTCCCGCGAGCGATGCCGTGTGGCTGGAGACGGCCCGGCTCCCGCCCGCACTCTTTCCGGACTTGAGAACGATGACCGGTTTGCCGCACTTGCCGGCATTGAGCACGAAGGCCCTTCCCTCGTTTGGGCCGAAGCCTTCGATGTAGAAGGCGATCACCCGGGTGGCCGGGTCCTGTGCGAGATAGTCGAGGAGATCCAGTTCGCCCAAGAGGGCCTTGTTCCCGATGCTGATCGCCTTGGCAAGCCCCACGCCCTCACCGGCGAACTTGATCAGATGGTCCACGAGGATGCCCCCGCTCTGGCTTACGAAGGATACGTTCCCGACGGTGGGCTTCACCATGCGTTCGCCCGGCAGGAAGAAGGTGTCCACATGAGAGGGGACGTAGATCCCGAGACAGTTGGGTCCGACAAAGGGGAACGAAGCCTCCTGCGCGATCGCGACGATTCGCTGCTGCAGGTCCCGCCTGCCGGCCTCCGCAAACCCCCCCGAGATGACGGTTGCGGAGCGGGTCTTCGCCCGGATGCATTCGGACAGCACATCCGGCACGAAGTCGGCCCTGACCGCGATGACCGCGAGGTCAATCGGTTCGGGGATCTCCGAGATGCTCCGGTGAATCGCCTGGCCGTTCACGGTTCCACCGCGGGGGTTGACCCCGTAAACCTTCACCGGGTAGCGAAGGAGGTTCTTCGTGAAGATCTCGTTGGCCGGATGGCGGTAGTTGCTCGATGAGACCCCGAATACCGCCATGGTCCGGGGCTCGAAGAGGGGTTTGAGATCCATGATGCCCTCCCTTTTTGTGGTGGGTCGCCTCAGCGGCCGTTCGGCGCGAAGAGGGCCTCGACGAACTCCTCGGCCCGGAAGGGGCGAAGGTCGTCCAACTGCTCTCCGACGCCGATGTAGCGGAGCGGAATCCCCAGCTCTTTTGCAATCCGGACGACGACGCCCCCCTTTGAAGTCCCGTCCAACTTCGTCAGGATGAGGCCCGTGACGCCGATCTCGTCCTTGAACATCTTCGCCTGGGCTATCGCGTTCTGGCCGGTCGTCGCGTCGAGGACGAGCAGGACCTCATGGGGCGCGCCGGGGAGTTCGCGCCCCATGATCCGCTTCATTTTCTTGAGCTCCTCCATCAGGTTTACTTTCGTATGGAGGCGACCTGCCGTGTCGATGATGAGCACGCCCGGAGGGCCGGCCTTGGCTGCGCGGATCGCGTCGAAGACGACGGCGGCGGGGTCGGCGTTGGCGGCCTGCCGGATCAGCGGGACATTCACCCGTTTTGCCCAGACTTCCAACTGCTCGATGGCCGCCGCCCTGAATGTGTCGGCGGCGACGAGCGTCACCGCGCGGCCCTCCTCTTTCAGGTTGCGGGCAAGTTTGCCGATGGTCGTGGTCTTCCCCGTGCCGTTCACCCCGACGACCATGATCGTGTAGGTCTTGTCCGTTGGGATCTTCAGCGGCGCCTCGTTCCGGAGCAGGATCTCCCGCATCGTCTCCCGGAGGACCTTTTTGAGGACTTCAGGACTGGCGAGCTCCTTGCGCTTCACCTTTTCCTTCAATGATTCGATGAGTTCAGCGGTGAAGGCCGGCCCCACGTCCGCCACGATGAGCGCCTCTTCCAGCTCGTCGAAGAGCGCCTGGTCGATCTCCTTGCTTCCGAGGAGGATGTCGTCGACGTCCGTCAGAAGGAGCTTCCGGGTTTTGGCAAGCCCCGACTTCAGACGGTCGAAGAGCCCTTTCTTGTCGTTATCCTGTCCCATGAATCCATTCCTGAAGTGATTTTCCGCGTGGCTCTTCTTCCTCGCCGTACGGAGGAGAAGAGGCCGGCGCGTGAGCCGTTATAACCATTTTCCCATGCGGATGTAAAGAGTATGTTCCGGAAAACCAATGATCCGCTTCAAGTAGACGTCCAAGAAAACGACTGAAGAAAAAGAGCGCTGCCGCAAAGGATGATTCGGGTAATTAGTGAGTCTCATAGCGTAAGTCTTGCAGGGGAGTCAGGGGGCAGCCTTAGAACTTATTGTCACCGGTGATGTCGGCCTTGAGCGTCCCCTCTATTTCGCCGACTCCGGCGCCTTGTCCAGGGCGATCCGGAGCACCTCCAGCATCTCGTCCACGAAGTGGAAGGTGATCTCCCTTTTGACCTTCGCCGGGATCTCCTCCAGGTCCTTTTTGTTCCACTTCGGCAGAATGATCGTCTTCACACCGGCGCGGTGTGCCGCCAGGACCTTCTCCTTGATGCCGCCCACCGGGAGGACCAGCCCCCGAAGCGTGATCTCGCCGGTCATCGCGAGCTCCTTCTTCACCGTTCGGTTTGTCAGCAGCGAGGTCAGGGCGGTCAGCATCGTCACCCCCGCCGACGGCCCGTCCTTCGGGATGGCGCCGGAGGGGACGTGGATGTGGATGTCCATCCCGTCGAAGAAATCCTTCTCAATCCCCAATTCTTCCGCGTTCGCGCGGATGAAGCTGAGCGCCGCCGTGGCCGATTCCTTCATCACGTCGCCCAACTGCCCCGTCAGCGTGAGGCCGCCCTTGCCCTTCATCGAGGTCGCCTCGATGAACAGGATATCCCCGCCGACCGGCGTCCAGGCGAGCCCCCTGACGACCCCGGGCTTTGCGGTCCGGGCGTCCGCCTCCTCCGTGACCCGGACGGGTCCGAGGAACCGGTGGAGATCCCGCGCCGTGATCTTTGCCTTTTCGATCACGCCTTCGGCGATCTGGCTCGCTACGCCCCGGCAGACCGCGGCGAGCTCCCGCTCGATATTCCGCACCCCCGCCTCCCGCGTATAGCCGGTGATGATTTTGCTGATTGCGCTCTTCGTGATCCGGATCTGTTCCGGTTTCAGGCCGTTCGCCTCCGTCTGCCGCGGGATCAGGTAGCGCTGGGCGATCCGGATCTTCTCGTCGATCGTGTAGCCGGACAGTTCGATCACCTCCAGGCGGTCGCGGAGCGCCGGTGGGATCGTCTCTAAAATGTTCGCCGTCGTGATGAACATCACGTGCGACAGGTCGAACGGGACGTCCAGGTAGTGGTCCGAGAAGGAGAAGTTCTGCTCCGGGTCGAGGACCTCGAGGAGCGCCGACGAGGGATCGCCGCGGAAATCGCTCCCGACCTTGTCGATCTCGTCCAGCATGAAGACGGGGTTCATCGACTCCGCCCGCCGGATTCCCTGGATGATCCTGCCGGGAAGCGCCCCGACGTAGGTCCTCCGGTGGCCGCGGATCTCCGCCTCGTCGTGGATGCCGCCGAGCGAGATGCGGATGAATTTCCTTCCCAGCGCGCGGCCGATGGAGTGGCCGAGGGAGGTCTTGCCCGTCCCCGGAGGGCCGGCGAAACAGAGGATCGGCCCCTTCGAGTCCGGCTTTAACTTGCGGACGGCGAGGTATTCGAGAATCCGTTTCTTCGCCTTCTCCAGGCCATAGTGGTCCTCGTCCAGCACGCGCCGCGCCTTTTTGATATCGAGGTTGTCCACGGTGCCCTCGTGCCAGGGCAGCGCGGTCATCCAGTCGAGGTAGGTCGCCGCGACCGTGTACTCCGCCGAGGAGGGGTGCATTCTGGCGAGCCGGGCGAGCTCGCGCTCCGCCTCCTTCTTCGCCTCCTCCGGGAGCTTCTTCTGTTCGATCTTCGCGCGGTACTCCTCGATCTCGACCTTTTCGTCGTCCGACTCCCCCAACTCCTTGCGGATTGCGCAAAGCTGCTGGCGGAGGTAGTACTCCCGCTGGTTCTTGTCCATGTCGTCCTTCACCTGGGTCTGGATTTTGCTGCCCAGTTCGAGGATCTCCACCTGGTGGTTGACAAGCCTGGTCACCTCGCGAAGGCGCTCCTTCACGTCGAGGATATCGAGGATCTTCTGCTTCTCCTCGATCGGCGAGTTGATCACGGAGGCGATGATGTCGGCCAGGACGCCGGGCTCCGCGATCGATTTGGCCATCGCCCCGAACTCCTGGGGGAGGAACGGCGAGAGCTTCACGATCCGCTCGAAGAGGCCGACGAGGTTCGCCATCAGCGCCTCGACCTCGATGTCCTTGGCCTCCCGGTCCTCCAGATTTTCCACGCGGGCGCGGAGGTAGGGCTTTCCCTCTAACAGTTCAACGATGCGGATCCGGCCGATCCCCTGGAGGAGGAGCTGGGTCTTGTTGTCGGTGGTCTTGGCCATCCGGAGGATCACGACGCTTGTGCCGACGCCATAGAAATCCTCCCTTTTGTGCGGGCCGTCCGTCGGGTCGCCGGCCTGCTTCAACATGGCGAGGCCGATCAGGCGGTCGCCCGCCATCGCCTCGTCGATCAGGCTGATCGCGGAATCGCCGGAAACCTCCAGCGGGAAGAGCATCTTCGGAAAGACGAAGGCGCCCGCGAGCGGCAGCACCGGGAGAATCTCCGGGATGCTGGCAATTTTGAGTTCTTCAGACACTTTCTGTGACATGGAAACCTCCAATATATTGTAAGCAGAATCAACTGCCTTGTATGTTGATCTTCTGGATGCGGTCCACGGGTCGTTTGGCGAGACGGATCTCCAGGAGGCCGTCCCGGCAGACCGCCGCGGCTGTCTGGGTGTCGATCGGCACGGGAAGCGAGAGGGTGCGCTCGAAACGGCCGCAGGGGATCTCGGCGAGACGGTAGCGGGCATCCCCCTCCCGCGGTCCGCCCTCCCGCGTGCCGGAGACCTTTACCGTGCGGGGCCCGATCTCCAGGTGGATCTCCTCCCGCGGGACGCCGGCGATCTCGGCCAGGATGACGATCTCCTCGCGGGTTTCATAGATGTCGATCTGGGGCCGCCACTGCTGCCGGGAGAACGAGAACCGCGGCTGGGCCGCACGCAACATCTCCTCGATGGTCCGACGGAATTCGGACTCGACGCCCTCCGGATTGTCGACGAATCTGATCTTGATGTAATCCATGCCTGACTCCTGTTCTCAAGAACCGTCGGTTGCCGTAGATCGCCGCAATACGATCGTTCGCAACCCCATTTCAATGCCAAGATATGCATCCCATCCCGTGGCGTCAAGGGAAGGGGGAGCCATCCCGCTATATGGATGGGCTCTCCTTTGTATTGCGTTGACAAAGTCCTCCACTCCGCATCTCCTTCACCACACGATGCGGAGACCGTGGGGTTTGTAGAGTTTGAAATCTTCGTCTTTTGTAATGACGGGGATTTTCCGGCGGATTGCCTGTCGGATGATGAGCCGGTCGAAGGGATCGCGATGGCCGACCAGCGGGAGCTCGTGAAATGTCGAGACGTCCTCCGCATCGATCCCCAGGATCTCCAGATCCATCGCTTTCGCGATGGCGGGAAACTCCGCCGGAGAAACATTTTCCAGGCGCAATTTGCCGAGAGAATATTTCAGCGAAATCTCCCAGAAGGAGACGAGACTGACCAGGATCGCATGCTCTCGGTTCGTGATGAGCGCTTTTGCCTTGACGCCGATCTTTTCGGGTTCAAAGACCGTCCAGAGGAAGGTGTGCGTATCCAGGAGATATTTCATCGGGACAGAAATTCCTCCTCGGTCATCTTGAAGCCGTCTTTGATCTCATATGCGCCTTTTCCTTGCAGGATACCGATATTCCGGGCATCCTTTCCGTCACCCTCGCGCCGGTATGGGATGACGACGGCCACCTTTTCTTTTCTGCGACCATAGCTGATCACAATCTCTTCCCCCTGCTTCACCAGGTGCAGGAGATGGGAAAAGCGGGCCTTGAATTCGCCGATCGTGACATTCTGCATGTGCCTTTAACCTCCCATGATGATGGGAATGATAGCATATCGTGACAAGTTGTCAAGAAATGATCCAACATACCCCCCATCCAGAAAAAAGAGGTCCCGAAGGGAAGCCTTTCCTTTTCGGTTTTTTGATATTATACTCGCGAAAATTTTGCGGGGACGGAGGCTGTTGCCGCCGTGCGGCGGGGTGACGGTGGAAAAAAATAACGTGCAGAAACGACAGGAACGATATATTTCGAAATTCGCGATAGCAGATCAGGAGGAGAGATGACGAGCAGAGAAAAGATGATGACCGTCTTCCGGGACGCCCTGAGTTCGGTGCTTCCGGGGAATCTGGTTCGGGACACGCTGCGGCATGAGGCGGGCGTCCTCACGATCGAAGGGGAAAGCTACCGCCTCGGCGACTACCGCGGGGTTCACCTCTTCGGGAGTGGAAAGGCCTCGGTCGAGACGGCGCGGGCCGTCAAGGCGGTTCTGGGAGATCGGGTTACGGGCGGCCTTGTCGTTTCAAACTATGGCGCCACCGTGGATGGGATCACGGTCTTCGAAAGCTCGCACCCCGTCCTTACGGAGAAGAGTATCCGGGCGGCGGAAATCCTGATGCAGAAAATGTCCGCCCTTTCTGCGAACGATTTCTTCATCTACGTGATGTCCGGCGGGAGCTCGGCGCTGATCGAGAAGCCGGCGCCGCCGATCACGCTGGCCGAGATGCAGGATCTGGTGAAGGGGCTCCTCGCGAACGGGGTCCCCATCGAGGATCTGAACGTTGTCCGGAAGCACCTCTCCCTCGTGAAGGGCGGGCGCCTGGGCCGGCTGTCGAAGGCGCACGGGATCGTACTGGTCGTCTCGGACGTCATCGGCGACGACCTGGAGGCGATCGGTTCCGCGCCGATGTTCTTCGACCGCTCCAGTTTTGCCGACACCCATGCCATTCTGAATAAGTACGGTCTCTGGGATCGGGCGCCGGAGAGCGTCCGTTCGGTTGTTCAGAAGGGGCTGGACGGGGAGATGGAGGAGACGCCGAAGGGGCCGAGTCCGCTGATCGACCATTTTTTGATCGGGAGCAACCTGAAAATCCTCCGGAAGGCGAAGGAGAAGGCCGAGGCGCTGGGGATTCCTGCCCGTATCATGAGTTCCCGTCTCCGGGGCGAGGCCAGGGAGGTGGCGAAGGCAATCCTGGCCATCGGCGAGGAGATCGCGACGACGGGTCAGCCGTTCGCCCCGCCGGTTCTGCTTCTGTTCGGCGGAGAGACGACCGTTACGCTGAAGGGGGACGGGATGGGCGGCCGGAACCAGGAGATGGCCCTCGCCGCCCTCCGGGAGTTTCAGGGGAACCCGCGCTTTCTCTTCCTCAGCGCCGGGACCGACGGGATCGACGGCAATTCGGACGCCGCCGGCGCTCTCGTCGATCATGCAAGCTGGGAAAAGGCGCAGGCGCTCGGTCTTAGGATCGACGATTTTCTCGCCCGGAACGACTCCTACCATTTTCTGCAGCAGACCGGGGACCTGATCATGACCGGCCCCACGGGGACGAACGTTATGGACATGACCGCGCTGCTGATCTCGTAAAAGGCCTCCGCTAT
>CAKKRN010000216.1 GCA_919902745.1 Syntrophaceae bacterium
GCAGGGTGGCGGCCGGTTTGATGGTGATTGGATCGTATTAAAACCGGGTGCGCAGGGTGAAATAAAAGGCGACATCAGGCGATGTATTCACAATCAGGTCTTCCGAAACGCCGATATCGAGAGCCACCCTTTCGGAGAATGAGATCGTTCCCCCGACGATCAGTTGTCCGGCATTGGCGGCGATCTCTTTCAGGTCGCTGTCGCTGAAGAAGGGTGTATGTGCGTCTGCCTGCACCTTAAAGGAAAGCCAGTTCAGCGGCGCCCAACCGATTCCCAGGCTGCCGAAACCGACCCATTTTTTTTGCTGGTCGGGGAGCACATTCCCCTCCGTCATGAAGAGTATTCCGGCCGATCCGTAAGAGGCCCAGTTCCCGGCGGCAAATGTGCCCCCGAGTCCCTCGTGCAACCATAAGGAGAGGTCCGTGCTGCCGCTTCCCCGGAGCTGATCGCTGTCTCCCGTGGGCAGTTTAAGCGCGGCGTTTATGGTCATGCCTTGACTGTTTTCTTCATATAACGGAAAGGCGGTCGTCAATAGTAGATCGCCGATGCCGGAGCCGGAAGAATCGATGCGGATTTTCTCGACACCGTCGCGCCGGTAACGATAGAGAAGACGATTTTGCGGCGCCTGATCGCGCCCCCCGTTCGGGAAACCGAAGATGCCGTGATAGCTTTCGATAAAACCATCGAGAAATCCGCCGTTGTGGCTGATATAGGGTATCTTGACGCCGATCTCCATGCGGGGGAACAGGCCGTAACGCGCTGCAACCGTGAAGCGGGTTGTCTCCCCATCCAGGATGATATGCTCGCGTGAATTTTCATTGACGGTGTAGTTGTTGGATAAAGCGACGTTCAGCCCCACTTCCGTCCGGCCCTGTGGAAGCAGCACCGCGTTGCCAGTGCCCGGCAGCCCGTAAATCTGGACAAGCGGGCTTTGATTCGTACTCTCAAAGGGGACGATCTCCGCGGCGGCGGCGACAAGGGGCAAAAACAGAATGGTTAAACAGACAGCTACGATCGCACGGAAACCGGCCGTTCTCGTCATTTCGTTATCCAACCTCCCCACTCCTCAGAAACCGGACATCATCAACCGGTAGGCCCTCTCGGCTGAGTCGTTGGCCAGCTTGACGAGGGCATTCTTGCGGCTGGACTCCGTCACGCCTGCGGTGGTTACGGGGTAATCCCCCGTTCCGACCAAGGCCCCTTCCGCCCAGATCACCCGTCCGCTTTCCCTCTCCTCGAAGGAGATCTCTAAGGTAACCGTGATCCGGTCTTCGGCCGCGAGGTTGGTTGCCTTGTACGCGAGCGGCGCGGCCTGGAGGCTGCGGACGGTCCCCCGGCAGATCAGATCCGCTTCGCCCCGGCTGCGGGCAAGCTTGAAACGGCCCTCCTGGACGAACCGGCCGATGAAGGCGCTGCGGAAGATGTTCTCGGCGTAGGCCTCGCCGGTCTTGTTCGTGAAGGTGTCGACAAAGACCGTCCGGAAGGCGGGGGCGACCGGTTCTTCTTCTCCGGCGAAACGATACCCGCAGCCGGCAAGGAGAAGAGATGCCAAAAGCAGCAGAACGCCTGTTCTCCACCTGTTTGGGGACAGATTTAAAATCTGTCCCCAAACACCCTTCCCGCAATTCATACCGCACCTCTTCAAACCCTTTTTCCCCGGATTTAATGGGGACACGATGGGGCATCATGTCCCCGAACGACGATATTCACCAGCTTCTTCGGGACATATATCACCTTGACGATCGTTTTCCCGGCGGTGAGGCTTGCGATCCGTTCTTCGGCGAGCGCGAGGGTCTTGATATTTTCGCCCTCCTCATCGGCGGGGAGGGTGATCCGGCTCCGCACCTTGCCGTTGATCTGGATCACGATCGTAATCTCCTCTTCCGAGGCGACCGCGTGGTCGAAGGCGGGCCAGGCCGCATCGGCCAGGCTCTCCTGTCGGCCGAGGAGCATCCAGAGCTCTTCGGTGATATGGGGAACCAGCGGGGCGAGAAGCCGGATGATCGTCTCGACCGTCTCGCGGACAACGGAAAACCCGAACCGGTCGTCCGCCTTCGGGTGTGGAAGCTGGTAAAGGGCGTTCACCAGCTCCATCACGGCGCTGATTGCCGTATTGAAGTGGAACCGCTCCTCGATGTCGGCGGTCACTTTCCGGATCGTCTGGTGCGTCTTCCGCCGCAGGGCCTTCAGGTCGCCCTCCAGCGTTTCCCGGCCGGCAAAGGGTTCTACATCCCGGATCTCCTCCAGGTAATCCATCGCGATCCGCCAGATCCGGCTCAGGAAGCGGAAGGAGCCGTCGACCCCCTGGTCGCTCCACTCGAGATCCTTTTCCGGCGGTGAGGCGAAGAGGCAGAAGATTCTCGCCGTGTCGGCGCCGTAGGCCTGGATCAGATAGTCCGGATCCACGACGTTCTTGAGCGACTTGGACATCTTCTCCGTTTTCCCGATCTGGACCTCCCGGCCGCACTGCGTGCATTTCCCCTCTTTGGTCTCCTCCGGGAAAAGGTATCCGTGTTCCGGGCAGCGCATCGTCTCCTTGCAGACCATCCCCTGCGTGAGGAGGTTCGTGAAGGGTTCGTCGACGCCGAGGAATCCGAAATCCCGGAGCATCTTCGTATAGAACCGCGCATAGAGGAGGTGGAGGATCGCATGTTCGATGCCGCCGATGTACTGGTCCACCGGCATCCAGTAGTCCAGTTTTTTCCGGTCGAGACCCGGTTTCACGTCGTGGCGGGCCGAACAGAAACGGTCGAAGTACCAGGAGGACTCGACGAAGGTATCCATCGTGTCCGTTTCGCGCCGGGCCGGCTTCCCGCAACGGGGGCAGGTTGTCTCGACGAAGGGTTTGTATTTTGCGAGCGGCGAGCCGCCCTCGCCGGTGAACTCCACGTCCCTCGGGAGGATCACCGGGAGCTCCTTCTCGGGAACCGGAACGGTTCCGCACACTTCGCAGAGGATCATCGGGATGGGCGTGCCCCAGTAACGCTGGCGGGAGATTCCCCAGTCGCGCAGGCGGTACTGGACCGTTTTCTTGCCCCGGCCGATCGACGTTAGGTGGTCGGCGATCGCATCGAGGGCCTTTAGATTCTCCAGGCCGTCGAAGGGGCCGGAGTTGACGAGGATGCCCTCGCCGGTGTAGGCCTCGGCCATTGTCTGGACGTTCAGCGCCCGGTTGGGGGGCTGGATGACGACGATGAGCGGCAGGTTGAACTTCTTCGCGAACTCGAAGTCTCGCTGGTCGTGGGTGGGGACCGCCATGACGCAGCCGGTGCCGTAATCGGCAAGGACGAAATTCGCCGCGTAGATCGGCATTTTCCGCCCCGTGGCCGGGTTCAGGCAATACGCCTCGAGGAAGACGCCTTCCTTCTCGTAGGATTCGGAGGTCCGGATCTTCTTGTCCTGTTTTTTAATTTTCTCCACGAAATCACGGACCGATCCTTCGCAGCCCTTTCCGCGGACGAGGTCCATCACAAGAGGATGTTCGGCGGCGACCAGCATGAAGGTGGCGCCGAAGATCGTGTCCTGTCGCGTCGTGAATACCTGGATCGCCTCCTTCCCGTCGGCCATCGGGAAGGAGGCCTCGCAGCCGAAGCTCTTCCCGATCCAGTTCCTCTGCATCGTGAGGACCCGCTCGGGCCAGCCGGGGAGGCGGTCGCAGTATTCGAGGAGCTCGTCGATGTATGCGGTGATCCGGAAGAACCACTGGTTCAGGTACTGCTCCCCGACCTCAGAGCCGCAACGCCAGCAGAGGCCCGCCTCCACCTGCTCGTTGGCGAGGACCGTCCGGCACTTGGGGCACCAGTTCACCGTGGAGCTCTTCTTGTAGGCGAGCCCCTTTTCGTACATCCGGAGGAAGAAGAGCTGCTCCCACTTGTAATATTCGGGTGCGCAGGTTGCGAGCTCCCGGTCCCAGTCGTAGCTGAAGCCCATCCGTTTGAGCTGGCGCTTCATGTTTTCGATATTTTCATGGGTCCAGACGGAGGGGTGGACGCCCTGTTCGATGGCGGCGTTCTCCGCCGGCATGCCGAAGGCGTCCCAGCCCATCGGATGGAGGACGTTGAACCCCTTCATCCGCTTGTACCGGGCGACGACGTCGCCGATCGTATAGTTCCGCACGTGGCCGATGTGGATCCGGCCGGAGGGGTAGGGGAACATCTCGAGAAGATAGTATTTCTTTTTAGCCGGGTCTTCCGCAACACGGAAGATCTGCTTCTCCTCCCAGTGCTTCTGCCACCTCTCTTCAATCTCTAAGGGGTTGTACTTTCTGTCCATGCATCGCTCCGCTGTTGTTTTATGGGAAAGACCTTTACAGGGAAATGAGCCTGCGCGGTGGAATATCGATCGCCATTAAAGACCGATTTTCCGTACCGCGGCGAGTTTTCCAAAGGTCTTGGCGCCTTTCGTAGCACATCGGACCAAGCCTTTCAACGCAATTGTTGACGGTTTATCCCGAAGCCGCCCTATTTTTTCCAGAACTCGGGGATCAGCAGCACCAATATGGTGTAGATCTCCAGACGGCCGATCAGCATGCAGAAAGAGAGGATCCATTTGCCCAGGACGGGCGCCTCGCTGAACGTGGTCCCCGGATGGTAGAGTCCCAGTCCCGGCCCGACGTTTCCCAGCGTCGTGGCGACGGCGGCGAAGGCGGTGATCATGTCAAGACCGAGAGCGGCCATGGCGATCGTGGCGAGGATCGCGATGCAGAGGTACAGGACAAAGAATCCCAGGACGCTTTTCATGACATCCTGCGGGACGGTCTCATGCCCCAGCTTGACCTGGGTGACGGCATGGGGGTGGACCAGGCGGTAAAGTTCCCGGTAACCCTGCTTGAGGACAAGCAGGATCCGGACGCACTTGATTGCGCCTCCCGTGGATCCGGCCGACCCGCCGATGAACATCAGCAACAGAAGAATGATCTGGGAAAAGGCCGGCCATTTTGCGAAATTGTCCGTGACGAATCCGGTTGTCGTGATGATGGAGGAGACCTGGAAGATCGCGTAGCGGAAGGCCCCGCCGATGTCCGCAAAGACGTTCAGCCGGAGGTCCAGCGTGACGAGGAGCGTGGCGATGAGGATCGTACCGAGGAAGAAACGCATCTCGCTGTCCTTGTAGAAGGTCCGGAAATTTCCTGTGAGGAGCTGATAGTGGAGGGTGAAGTTCATCCCGGCGATGACCATGAAGGCGACCAGGACGCCGTCGATGTAAGCGCTGTTGAACCAGGCCACGCTGCTGTCCTTCGTCGAGAATCCCCCGGTCGCCATCGCGCAGAAGATGTGGTTGACGGCGTCGAAGGCGCCCATCCCGCCGAAGAGGAGAAGGATGAAGCCGGCGACCGTGATGATGACATAGACGATCCAGAGCGACCGGGCCGTCTCCGCGATTCGCGGCACCAGCTTGTCCTTCACCGGTCCGGGGGCCTCCGCCTTGAAGAGTTGCCTTCCCCCCACTCCGAGGAACGGGAGGATGGCGACGGAAAGGATGATGATTCCCATCCCGCCCAGCCACTGGGTCATGGACCGCCAGAGGATGATCCCGTGGGGAAGCGACTCGATTTTGTTGATAACCGTCGAGCCGGTGGTGGTGAATCCGGACATCGTTTCGAAGTAGGCGTCCGTCAGGGTGGGGAGGGCGCCGTGGATCATATAGGGGAGCCCGCCGAAGAAGGCGGCGAGGATCCAGCCCGCGGAGACGATCAGAAAACCCTCCCGGTGGCTGAGGACGATCTTCTTCTCCTTGGGTCTGCTTGCAAAATACAGGGCGCTGCCGGTTCCCGACGTGATCCCGACGGACAGGATGAAGCTCCAGGCGTCGGCCTCGCCATAGTATAGCGAGCAGGCCAACGGGACGAGCATCGTCAGACCGAGGATGAACAGAAAGGCGCCGAGGGTATAGAGAACGGGTCTTGCTTTCATCCGAAGTATTCCAGTTTCACGGTGAGCAATTTTTCGAGCTCGCCGATGGCGGAACAGGGCGTGAAGATGACGACGTGGTCGCCCGGCCGGATAACGGAATTGCCGTCGGGGATGATGATCTCCTCCCCGCGGCAGATCGCCCCGACGATGGTGCCGCTGGGGAAATCAATATCCTTGAAAGGTCGATCGGTGATCTCCGAGGTCTCGAGGGCGATGAATTCGAAGGCCTCTGCCTTTTCATCGCGGAGCGGCGTGGCGGAGATCACCTTTCCCTTGCGGATATAATGGAGGATCCGGCTGATGGCGGCATGGCGGGGGTTGATCACCCCGTCGATCCCGACCCGCGAAACGAGGGGGATGTAGTCTATTCGGTTGATCAGCGAAATGACCTTCCGGGCGCCTAATTGTTTGGCGAGAAGCGCCCCGAGGATGTTCGCCTCCTCGTCGTTCGTCACCGCGATGAAGAAATCGGTCCCCTCGATGTTCTCCTCTCGGAGGAGTTCCTGGCTGGTTCCGTCGCCGTGGAGGACGACCGTCTTGTCCAGATGGGAGGCCAAGAATTCGCACTGAACGTGTTTCTTCTCGATGAGCTTAACAGCGATGTTTCTTTTTTCGATTGCCAGGGCGAGCATCAGGCCGGTGTTTCCGCCGCCGATGATGATGATCCGCCGGGGCGGTTCCGTGTTCTTTCCGAAGAAGCGCAGCAGCTCCCGGACGCGGGTGGCGTCGGTGACGGCGAAGATATAATCCCCGCCCTTGATGAACGAGTTGCCCGACGGGACAATGAGTTTCTCGTCCCGGACGATGGCGGTGATCAGGACCTTGAACCCGGGTTCCATGGCCCGGAGATCGGAAAGCCTTTTCCCGATCACGACGGCGTCCGCGTCGATCTGGAATCCGAGAAGCCGGATGCGTCCTCCCGCAAAGCTGAAGACCTCCGCCGCCCCCGGGAATTCGAGGAGGTCCATGACGTTGCTGACCGCTTCCCGCTCCGGGTTGATGCAGAGGTCGATGTTAAGGCGGTCCGTGCCGAACAGGGAACAGTCCCCGTTCAATTCCACGTTGCGGATGCGGGCGATCCGTATGGGGATTCGGCTCTGTGTGGAGGCCAGGAGGCAGGCGATCATGTTTGTTTCGTCGCTGTCCGTGACCGCGATGACCATGTCGGCCTGGGCCATGCCCGCCCGTCTCAGGACCTCGGGACTGCTGCCGCTGCCCAGAACGGTCTGCACATCGAGCGCCTCCGAGATCTCATGAAGGCGCTCTTCGTTCCGGTCGATGACGACCGTATCGATCCCTTCGCGGGAGAGGCTGTTGGCGATGTGATATCCGACCTCTCCGGCCCCGATGATGATCACTTTCATGATAATGATTTCCAGTTATTATAAACGAGTCGCCTCTGTTCTGCCGTCATTTCGGCCGTCGTCTTTGTCTTCCAACTCCAGAATTTCGATCCCCGCCGCGCCGACATGGTCGCGGAAACGGCCGAGCCCCGCGCGGACCTCGTCCACGTGATCCTCCCTGACCGGGATCTCCAGACGAATGGCAGGGAGCTCCTCCGGTTTGCACGCAAAACCGTCGAAAAGGCCCGTGAGCATGGCTTCGACCATTCCGGAGAGTTTCAGGGCTCCGCGTCCGGCGGCGGGAACGGGGAGGACCAGGTCGGCCGCCCGGATGCCGCTCACGGTCTGCGCCATCTGATAACCGGCGTTGTAGAGTCGGTCGTAGGTCAACGCGGAAAGCGATCCCAAACCGAAGAGGAGCAGGCGGGAGATACGGATGCGTTCGGGAAAGGCGTAGAGCAGCTTTTCCGGAAAATCGCCGGAAATCCTGCCTTGGGCGATCTCGGTGGAGATCATCCCGTTGAGGCGCCAGTCCACCAGACCGCAGTAACCTTTCGGCGGCCTTTCATCGGAGAAGAAACCCAGGATCAGGGTGTCATGGCTCAGGGCTTCCGGCGAGGTGTGGGATATCTTGATCTTCATCCTTCCTGCGCAGCTTTCCGTAGAGATCGTCGAGAATACCGTTGATGAACGCCCCCGAGTTTTCGGAGCCGTATACCTTTCCAAGGTCGATCGCCTCGTTCAGCGTGACTTTGGGGGGGATGTCCCGGCAGAACAGGAGCTCGTAAACGGCCATCCGCAGGATGCTCTTGTCCACGCGGGACATCCTTGACATGGTCCAGTTTTCGGAACTGCCGCCGATCAGGCTGTCGATCTGCTCCCGGTTGTTCCAGGTCCCCTCGATCAAAAGGGAAGAAAATTTTCTCGCCTCTTCCGGCGCGTCGAAATTGGCCCAGAACAGGGCAATAGACTCCTGCAGGTCGATTCCGTGAACGTCGAGCGCATAAAGAACCTGAAGGGTAACCTCTCTTGCCTTCCGCCGCTGGTGCATTCATCCCTCAGATTTCGGTCGGGTAATCAGAGCAACCGCATTGTGTCGGATCTCTATTACAATTTTTTGAAAAGATCAACCATCTCGATAGCGGACATCGCGGCGTCCCAGCCCTTGTTTCCCGCCTTGGCGCCCGCCCGTTCAATCGCCTGCTCGATGGTGTCCGTCGTCAGCACGCCGAACGCCACCGGCACCTCGGTCTCCAGCCCCACCATCGCGATCCCCTTGGAGACCTCCGCGCTGATATATTCGAAGTGAGGCGTGGCGCCGCGGATGACCGCGCCGAGGCAGATCACGGCGTCGAAGCGTCCGCTTTTCGCCATCTTCTTGGCGGTGAGCGGCAACTCGAAGGCGCCGGGCACCCGGACGATCTGGATCTCCTTCTCGTCCGCGCCGGCCCGCGTCAGGGCGTCGACGGCCCCTTCGATCAGGCGGCCGCTGATGAAGTCATTGAAACGGCTGGCAACGATGCCGAACCTCATTCCCTTCGCGACGATTTTTCCCTCGATGATTTTTGGCATGGTAATTTCTCCTCATAAAATCGATTGTTTCCTGTCTATACCTTCAGAATGTGTCCCATCTTCTGTCTCTTGGTCTGGAGGTACTGGATGTTGTTTTCATTCGGCCGGATCTCGATCGGGACCCGTTCGGTGATGGTCAGGCCGTACCCCTCGAGGCCGACGATCTTCTTCGGGTTGTTCGTGAGCAGCCGCATCTTCCGCACCCCGATGTCGGCAAGGATCTGGGCGCCGATGCCGTACTCCCGGAGGTCCTCCTTGAAGCCGAGCGCGATGTTTGCCTCCACGGTGTCCTGACCGTGCTCCTGGAGTTCGTAGGCCTTGATCTTGTTGACGAGACCGATCCCGCGGCCCTCCTGGTGCATGTAGACGATCACGCCCCGGCCGGCCTCTTCCACCATCTTCATGGCCCGCTGGAGCTGGTCGCCGCAGTCGCACCGCTCGGAACCGAAGACGTCGCCCGTCAGGCATTCCGAATGAACGCGGACCAGGACCTCGTCCTCCGCGGTGATGTCGCCCTTGATCAGGGCCACGTGCTTCATCTCGTCCACGTCGTTTTCATAGACGATCAGCTTGAATTCACCCCCGTACCGGGTAGGGATCGTGGCGGTCGCCGCCCGGCGGATCAGCGACTCGTGCTGCATCCGGAAGTCGATGAGATCCTTGATCGTGACGATCTTCAGACCAAACTCCCGGGCGAAGATCTCCAGATCGGGCATTCGGGCCATCGTCCCGTCGTCCTTCATGACCTCGCAGATGACGCCGGCGGGTTTCTTGCCGGCGAGACGGGCAAGATCGACAGAGCCTTCCGTCTGGCCGGTTCGCACGAGCACCCCTCCGCGCCTGGCGCGGATCGGGAAGATGTGGCCGGGACTGACCAGGTCATCCGGTTTCGCATCGTCGGCCACGGCGGCCCGGATCGTCGTCGCCCGGTCTGCCGCCGAGATCCCGGTGGTGACCCCCTGTTTCGCCTCGATGGAGACCGTGAAGGCGGTGCCGAAACGGGATCGGTTGTCCCGGACCATCGGCAACAGCCGCAGCTTGTCCGCATTTTCTTCGGTCAGCGTAAGGCAGATGAGCCCCCGCCCGTATCGGGCCATGAAATTGACCGCCTCCGGCGTAACGAACTCGGCCGCCATGCAGAGATCCCCTTCGTTTTCCCGATCTTCGTCATCAACGAGGATGACCATCCTTCCGCTTTTGATATCGACAATGGCTTCCTTGATGGTGCTGACACCCATGTTTTCTCCTCTTTAATTAGGGACAGAGCCCCTATTTATT
>CAKKRN010000217.1:0-1612 GCA_919902745.1 Syntrophaceae bacterium
TAATTATTTCTTGACAGCGCAAACGAAGTCCTGTTAGCCTCGTCCACACAGCCATTGATATTAGTAACTTCACCTTAAAGGCTCCTCGGGTCAGAACAGCCTATCCATTCAAGACGACATATAAAGAAAGGAGCATTACCATGAGAACCAAGCAAGATTACATCCAAGGGCTGGCCAAGATGAAACGGAACCTTTACTGCGACGGCCAGTTGATCGACAGGACGGATGAACTGCAGATGGATTGCCTCAATACCATCGGCACGACGTATGATGAAGCGGCCAAGCCGGAGAATCAGGAGCTCTGCACGGCGATTTCTCACCTCACGGGCGAGAGAATCAACCGTTTTACACACATCCATCAGAACAAGGAAGACCTGCACAGGAAGCAGGATATGACTCGGATGCTCTGCCAGAAGGTTGGCGGCTGCATCCAGCGCTGCATGGGGATCGACGGCGCCAATGCGATCTACAACGTCTCCTATGAGGCGGACAAGCTGAACAACGGCGCCACCCAGTACCATGAGAACTTCAAGAAGTGGCTCACCCGCTTCCAGACGGAGGACCTGATCGGCTGCTGCGCCCAGACGGACGTAAAGGGCGACCGGATGCTCCGGCCTGCCGATCAGCCGAATCCCGGCGCGTATGTGCGGATCAAGGAGCGGCTGAAGGACGGCATCGTGGTTGAAGGCTGTAAGGTGCATATCTCGGAAGCCTCCGTGGCCGATGAAGTCCTGGTGCTGCCCACCCGCGCATTGCGCGCCGAGGACAAAGATTACGCGGTGGGTTTCGCCATTCCGGGAGACTGGGAGGGGTTGAAACAGGTCGTCACCATCCACAATTTGAGGCCGAGAGATCATTTCAAGCGCGGGTTCGTGCCGGGTGCAACCGATTCCTATATGATCTTTGAAAATTGCTTTGTGCCCTGGGAAAGGGTCTTCCTGGCCGGAGAACATCAGCACGGCGGCGTATTGGCCCTCCTGTTCGCCCTGTTCCACCGCCATTCCTATTCAGGCTGCAAGCCCGCGATCGGCGACGTCATCATGGGGACGGCCGCCCTTGCCGCCGAGGTGAACAACATTCATAAGCAGCCGCATGTCCGGGAAAAGCTGGCGGAGCTCATCATGACTGCCGAGTTGGGTTACGCCGCGGGATATACCGCATCCGATCTGGGAAAACCCGAGGTCTACATACCGGGTATGGGTTTCGTACCTTACGGTCCCGGCTCTTACATTCCCAATTCGATTTACTGCAACGTCGGTCGTTGCCTGTCGGGCGAAGCGGTCTGGCGCGAGGCGGAGATCCTTTGCGACATTGCGGGCGGCGTTGTGGCCACGTTTCCTCATGAGAAGGATTTCAAGAATCCGGAAACCGGGGATATGCTCCTCAAGTACACCAAGCGGAATCCGAACATGTCGGCCGAGGATCAGGCCCAGTTTTGGAGATATTTGGGCGACTTTCTCTGCTCGGCGACAGGCGGCATAATGAACGTGGGCAACTACCATGGCGGCGGCTCACCGATTATGGAGCAGATCGCCATCACGACACAATACGATATCGAATCCCGGAAAACGCTGGTGAAATATATCGCCGGCATGAGCGGCGGCGATCGCGA
>CAKKRN010000217.1:1712-6284 GCA_919902745.1 Syntrophaceae bacterium
ATGGGCTCCGTTCTCGATTCCGACGAGCGCCTCTGGGATACGATCATGAACCTGAACTTGAAGGGGGTCTATTTCGTCAGCCAGGCCGTGGCCAGGATTATGAAAAAGCAGGGTGGCGGGAAAATCATCAATATTGCCTCCGTCGACGGGTTCAATCCTGAACCCGGCGTGAGCGTCTATTCCGTCTCCAAGGCCGGCGTACGGATGATTACGAGGGCATTTGCCGGCGAGCTGGCCCCGTTGAATATCCAGGTCAACACCATCGCTCCGGGGCCCATCAGCACCAAGATGATGAATTCCCACTGGGCGCACCTCGCGCCGGAAGAGGCCGAAAAGGCGAAAGCGGCGCTGGAAAAGATGCTGCCCACGGGCCGCATCGGCCAGCCCGATGAGATCGTGGGCGCCGCCCTCTACCTTGCTTCCGAAGCATCCAATTATACCACGGGAGCGGAAATCGTTATCGACGGCGGCATACTACTGCTGGGGCTAAAATAAGGTTTCGCCCCAGCCGCGTTTCCGGTCATCCCCTTCCTGGTTGTCCCGCATTCTTTTTTCGATCTCCAGGCGGAGGGCCTCGAAGGCATCGTTGTCGAGCGTCGCCGGAACAGGGATCGGTTCATCCCAGCGGACCCAGACCGTGCTGAAGGGTTTCGGGATGAGGAAGCGGTCCCAGCTCCGGAGGATCCAGGCGCGGTTCACGGAAATGTAGACCGGGATGATCGGGGCGCCGGAGAGCTGGGCCATCCGGATGATGCCGGCCTTGATGAGGCCCCGGGGGCCTTGCGGACCGTCCACGGCATGAACGGCCAGCGGATGAACCGAAAGCTCCGCGACCATCGCGGCAAGCGCCTCGCGGCCGCCGCGGGAGCTCGAACCGCGGACGGGGCGGAAGTTCAGCCGCCGGGCGACATCTGCGATCAAATCCCCATCCCGACTTTGGCTGATCATTGCGGCCGGGGTAAATTCCCTGAAGCGCCGCGCGTAACTGACGACCAGGAAGATCCGCTGATGCCAGAAGGCGATAATTCCCTTTCCACCCCGACGGAGATGGTCAAAGAGCTCCTCTTCATGGAAGATACGGATCCGGACCATAAGAAGGTAGAGGCGGAGTATCCAGTAGGCGATCGGGATCAGGCCGTGGCGGATGGCAAATGTGGATAGTTCTTTGATCATAGTGGCTATGGATGGTTCCGGATTCGGCGGCGGATGCCGTCACTACCCTTTGGCGAGACGCTTCCGTTTTGCCGGGCCTACCGCGCATTTCCCTTCGGGGGATCTATATCATCATTGCAGTTCCCGTGAAAAGACAAAATCATCACAGAAAACAGACACGCAACGAAGGCTCCGGCAGGTGTAAAGCTTGACCCGCATATGGAAGGGCCTCCAATGGACGAAGGCGCTCCCGAAGGCACACCTTGGTCCATTGGAGGAAATGGTGGGCTTGCTAATGTTTTTTACGCTCTATCCCTCTTTCCCCTTGACTTCTTCCGGGGCTTTGGGTGGTTTCACGTTTTCCGGCATGGGCTCCACGCCGTACTTCCACTTCAGGAACTGCTCGCCGGTCGCCGGATAGAGGGCGTAGGTCAGCAGATCTTCCTCGGTCTTGGCAAGATAGCCGATCTTTTTCTTGTCTTCCGCCAATTCGGGTTCCAGATAATCGGCGGGTCTCCCGGTGATCGGGGTCTGGCCGCGTTTGTAATGCTTCAAGGCCATCTTCTGAACATCGGGATCAATCGGGGTCGGGGTCTCGCCGTAGAGCCCGTAGACCAGGTCCTTGAACTGATTGGTCACCATCTTGTACCGACCTTGGATTACGTTCATGACGGCCTGTACGCCGACGATCTGGGAGGTAGGGGTTACCAGGGGCGGTGTTCCCGCTTCCTTTCTCGTCCTCGGGATCTCGGCATAAACCTCATCCAGCCGATCCAAGGCATTCATCTCCTTGAGCTGGCTAACGAGGTTGGAGATCATGCCGCCGGGGATCTGGTGCGCGAGCACGCCCGCATCGATAAGGGAGAGCTTGTTTGTCATGAGGTTCTTCTGATATTTGGGAGCGATCCTCTCGAGATGTTCGCCCATGCCGATCAGTTTGCGCACATCCATGCCGGTGTCACGCTTCGTCCCCTGGAGGGTGACGACGAGCGGTTCGATAGCGGGCATCGAGCTCCGGAGGGCATAGGGAGCAAGGCAGGTATCGACGATATCGACGCCCGCTTCGATTGCCTTGAGGTAAGACATGGAGGCCATGCCGCTGGTGTAATGGGTGTGGAGGTGAATGGGGAGCTTGGTGACCTTCTTCAGCTCGGTGACGAGATCGTAGATGTCATACGGCGAAACGATCCCGGCCATATCCTTGATGCAGATGCTATCGGCCCCCATTGCCTCGATTGCTTTACATTTTTTCACGAAATATGCCAGATTGAAGACGTCGCCGCCGAGACGGGGTTGGGTCAGGGAGTAGCAGATTGCGCCCTGGAAGTGCTTTCCGTTGGCCTTGATCCTCTCCACACAGGTCTGGAAATTTCTGAGATCGTTCAGCGCGTCGAATACCCGGAAGACGTCGATGCCGACTTCGCAGGATTTGTCGACGAAGGCCCGGACGACATCATCCGCATAATTGCGGTAGCCGACCAGATTCTGCCCGCGGAGCAGCATCGCAAAGGGGGTCTTCTTGATATACTTTTTCAAGGTCTTTGGCCTTTCCCAGGGGTCCTCACCGAGGAAGCGGTGCATCGAGTCGAAAGTCGCGCCTCCCCAGACTTCCATTGCCCAAAAGCCCATCTCGTCCATCTGCGCGGCGATCGGGAGCATGTCCTCCGTGCGCATACGGGTCGCGTATATGGACTGATGACCATCACGTAATGTATTGTCCTGGATCTTAACGGGATGGACAGGCCCATCCTTCATCATGTCAGCCATGTTTCTTCTCCTTCCAACTGCATCGTGACGATATCAAACCCGTCACAGCAGCAACAACGTTGTTGCGCTTTGGACAGCGCACATATCGTGCCGCATCCAACGGTTGTCCAGTTTAATGTATGAGCGTATAGAGCAATAATGGTGCCAACCCAAATCGCAAGGCGGTTGCATGATGGCAGGTATTACCGTAAAAAGCAAGTGAAAGCAAAAAAATAAGTAATAAAGAATATTTGCAATTGATCAGGTTATTGGCTGACTTTCTGGCGCCCGGCGAAAAAGGCAGTGAATCGGTCCGAAAAAAGGGGGGCAGTGGGGAATGAGTGCGGAATCAGAACGGCGTGGCAGCATTCAGGGCAGGAAAACCATTTGGTACTTCAATTCCCGAAAAAATGTGCATGAATGACACGCCGTGCAATAAAAGCACATATCGTTTCTTAGCAATATTTTACGTAGATCGGGTTGGAAAAAATCCAGGGGCGATAGCGGCCAAAGGCCTTCAGGTCGGCTTCGATCCGATAAACGCCGCCATCGCGGAGAGTCAAGGTAAGTTCCTTCCCGTCAGATTCATGGAAGAGATTTCCGTTTCTTATCAGGCGGATCCGTGCCCGGTGGGGAAAAGAGGCCCGGAGTTCCGCGGAATGGTGGAGAATGAAGTCATCTCCCATCGTTGCTTTTCTCCCCTCCTCCATCAGGATCATCAAGAATCCGTTCGCCGGTCGGAAATGGTCGAGGGAGATGTAAGCCCGCCCCCTTTTCAAGGCGTCCAGAAGGGTGGGGATATCGGACCGGCTGTCACCGCAGAGGGGTTTTTCGGTGAGGATGTGCGTCCGGATGAGACGAAAAACCCTGGAGAAGGGAAATATGGAAATATGAATTCCCAGGATACGTTTCCGGCTGTTGTGGTTGTCCAGTTCGCCGATTCCTGCGATGCGGCGCATTTGTGTCATACGGTCCCAGCGTTCGAGGGTAGCCGGGGCAGGACCGCGGAGAAAATAGGCTGGGAATGCGTAACTCAGGATGGCCCGAAGTTGGCCGGTAAGGCTGTTCTGCCAGTCCGTCATGAAATCCCAGATTCCCAGGCCCGTGTAACCTGTGACGGACCAGTCGTTCCAGGGGTAATGTTTCACGTGAAACAATGCGGTCCCTTGGTGATCCGGGTGGGCGATGAAGCCAATCCCTCCATGAGTCTGCACGCGGTCGATGTATTCCTGCGGCGGCAGATCCGGTTCCCTTTCCGTGCATGCAATCGGCTCACTCAGTCCAAATGCAAGGTAGTGGTTGAAGCGGGGCGCAATCTCCTCGCCTACAATGAGAAGAGTGCCGTCATGCCATCCTTCGTATCCGTCTTTGCGAGCCTGTGTCGTCGAATGGTCCGTGAGCAGCAGGAAGTCAAGCCCCTTTTGTTGCGCCGCCGCGATGATCTCCGCAATCGGGGTGCGGCCGTCAAAGGAATAGGCGGAATGCAGGTGGATTACACCCGTGTAGTCGTTCAGTTGCATAGCGGCTCCGCCGGTTTTCTCAACAGATCTTCCTCCGTATATTCAAAATGGCCAACGGGCAGTCTGCGCATTCCGGTCTCTTCCTGCAGAAGGTTTTAGCCGCAACTACGATCAGGGCGTGAAACTGGTTGAACAGGTTCACGTCGTTCGGGAG
>CAKKRN010000217.1:6384-8326 GCA_919902745.1 Syntrophaceae bacterium
AGCCTTGCAGCCTTCAGATGATAATAACCGGACGCCCGGATGATCTCGGCAAGATCATCTTCCGGTATTCGTAAAAGCGCTGCGGGAGTGAGAAGCCGTCTCTTCCGCAACGCCTTGATGGCCATTTCGACGTTAGTCCAGGCGGTGTTCTGCGTAAGGATCGCGCCAACCATGACCTCGAAGGGGTTGTCAGCGGGCCACCAGTGAAGATCGCCGAAATATCCGTCGAGCAGCTTATAGATCTTCAGCAGTTCTTCACGGTGGTCCATCCGGGTATCCTGATGATCCTTATTCTATTTGATCAACGGTACGAAAAAGGTCGATTTCCCTCGCTTGATTAGAAGAAGAATACCGCCCTTTTCTCCCGCTTTTGCGATCTCCCGCTGATACTCCTTCATGGTTGCGATTTTGGCCTTGTTCACCTGGAGAATGAGGTCCTGCGGCTGAATGCCGACCTCATCCGCGACGCTGCCCTCCTGGACATCGACGACGATGAGGCCCTTTTTGATCGAAAGACCGAGTTGCTGCGCGATCTCCGGTGTTATCTCCTGGACAGTCATGCCGAACGCCTCACCAGTGCGCTGAGCAGATGCCATCTCCGATTTTTCTGTTCTTTCTGCAATGGTCAGGGAGAGACTTTTTTCCTGCCCGTCCCGAATGATCTTGATCTTTACGATTTCGCCGACGTGGAATCCGGCGATCATCACCAGCAGCTCGTGCGTATCTTTAATTGGTTTCCCATTGATCTCAATTACGACATCTCCCGATTTGAGCCCGGCCTTGTCGGCGGGATCCCCCTTGAAGACATCAGAAATCAGAGCGCCTGTCCGGTCTTTGAGCTTCATGCTTTTTGCGATGTCCTCACTGATGTCCTGTACGGAAACCCCCAGCCACCCCCGGGTAACCTTTCCCTTGGCCTTCAGATCCGGAAGAATGGCCTTGGCCATGCTGATCGGGATGGCGAAGCCAATTCCCTGCCCCTGGGCGACGATGGCCGTATTGATGCCGATCACCTTTCCTTCCATGTTGAAGAGCGGCCCGCCGCTGTTTCCCGGGTTGATGGAGGCGTCCGTCTGAATAAAATTGTCGTAGGGCCCCGCGCCGATCACCCGGCCTTTCGCGCTTACGATGCCTGCTGTTACCGTCTGCTCCAGACCGAAAGGGTTGCCGATGGCCAGAACCCAGTCGCCGACCCTTAGTTTTTCGGAATCACCTGTTTCCGCAACGGGTAAGCTGTCGCCGGACTTGATCTTGATGAGGGCGATGTCGGTCTTTGCGTCTTTCCCGATAATTTTAGCCTCGTACTCCTTGCCGTCGGAAAGCTTCACAATGATTTTGTCCGCCTGTTCGACGACATGGTTGTTGGTGAAGATATAGCCGTCATGGCTGATAATGAACCCCGATCCAAGGCTCTTCTGCTTGAATTGCCGCTGGGGCATGTCGCCAAAAAACCGTTCAAAGAAATCATCCCCGCCGAAATTACGATCGAATGGCGATCCCTGGCCGAAAGGGGAACGGAATCCTCCTCCGCGGATCGTCTTGGTCGTACTGATATTAACGACGGAGGGCTTCAGTTTCTCGGCAAGATCCGCAAAGGATAATGGCGCCCGCGACACCTCACCGGGAAAGACAGCGGATGCGACCTGCACATCCGGTCCCGGAGCTGACGGCGCAAAGGAGGAGCGGAGAACCTCCACGATTGAGACGACGAAAAAACCGATTAAAAAAGCCAAGAGAAACATGATAAAGGTTTTACGTCCCTTGTTTTCCGTTTTCATTTTCTACCTCCCAACAAGTCACAATGGATTGTTTGCAAGCGGCGATTCAATTCACATTTGAAACCGCCGCGCGTAATATAAACGTCAAACAGATTTTGTCAATGTTTTCTGCATCGGTCAAAGCCGGCAACCATGAACGATTTGCCCATCTCCGTACGGTACAT
>CAKKRN010000217.1:8426-11210 GCA_919902745.1 Syntrophaceae bacterium
CATCGAAAATATTGGAAAAGTCTCCCTGAGCAAGATCCTCCCGCTGCGGGGCACACTTCAATTTGCCACCCGGGTCTTTCTGAATCTCTTCGACCGGCGGACGTACAACAGCGCGTCGCGCATGGTTTTCATCCATCAGTTCTACTTCACCTCGGTCCAGATCCTGCCGCTGTTTCTCTTCGTGGCGGTGATCTTCGGTTCCCTGATCAATGGCATGGCCTTTCAAGTGGTCAAGAACTTGGGACTGAGCGAATACCTGGGAAGGCTGCTGATGGGTTTCGTCGTCACGGAACTGTCGCCCTTCGTGACGGTGCTGCTGATCGCGCTCCGCTCCAGCTCCGCGATCAACGCCGAGATCGCCGTTATGAAGGTCAACCGGGAGCTGAATACCCTGGAAAGTTTCCGGATCGATCTTATCCACTATCTTTTTATCCCGCGGATCCTCAACGGGATGCTTTCCATGGTCCTCCTTACCAGCCTTTTTGCGCTGGTGGTTCTCTTCATCGGGCTGCTCGTCTCCAGCCTGGTCTTCGGAACGAGCGTGGACGCCTATATTGATACCCTGCTTCATTCCGCCGATCTCCTGGATATCGTCATCCTGCTGATCAAGTGTGCGACCTTCGGATTTTTCATCACGATGATCCCGATCCGACTCGGCTTGAATGCCTCGCAGGATCTGACGAGCATTCCTGTTGCGGTGTTAAACGGCATGGTCAAGGTCTTTCTGGCCATCGTAACCATCGAGGTGCTGTCATCGATCGTAAGATTCATCTGAGGCTCTTCGAAAATGAAGAGGCCCTGGAAAAGGCATTGGAGGGTTTCCTGGCGGATCACAAGTCGCATCTGGGAATGGTTTCCCTGGAGGTCCCCCTGATATCCAATCTGCCCGTGTGGAGCAACATCGCCCTGATCCGGCAATACCACGAGAACATGCCTTGGGAAGAGGCGAAGACGCAGGCGCTGGATCTTCTGCAACGTTTCGGCATGGCCGCAGCCGCCGAGAAACGGAATCCGTCCCTCACCGCGGAGGAGCGCTTCTGCATCATGCTCATCCGGGCGGCGATGGTCCGCGACGCCGTTGTCGTTCTGGACAGGCCCTTCCGGATCCTTCCGGACCTGCCGGATGGGCGATTTTTCACGGATTCCCTCCGAAAGGTCGATGATTTGATTGCAGAAGCCCATATTTTTGATTATAATTGGGAAAAAGAACGCTATGGGGCAACGGATGACGCTGAAGATTGAATTCAAGGTAGGTCTCTTCATCACGATCACGTCCATGCTGATCATGGCCTCGATCGGGTATGTGGCCTACAAAAAGGGGATGTTCTCCAAAGTCTATACCTACACCCTCTCCTCGCAGACAGGCGAAAACCTGACGGAGGGGATGCCGGTCGCCGTCTGGGGCTTCACGATCGGCCGGGTCAGCTCGCTGGAGCTGAACGATCAGGGGACCGTCCTCATCCGGATCAAGATCCCGGAGCGCCATATCCGGATGATCCGGGCGGACAGCAAATTCATCCTCGACAAACCGCTGATCGGTTCGCCGCGGATTCTCGTCAAGACGACCAACCTCAACGGTCTCCCTCTCTCGCCGCTGACGATCCCGGAACTGACCGAATCCAATGATATCAATGAAATTATCAAGCGGGCGCAGCCGATTATCGACAAGGCGGACCGGATCATGGGCAATCTTGAAGGCATTACCGCGAACCTCGCCGATCCGAAAGGCAACGTGAACCGGATTCTCCGCGACGCGGAGGCGTTGGTTGCCCGTTTCTCGAAGAAAGATTCCCTTCTGGAGATGGCCGTCGGCGATCCGGAAAGCGTCAAATCGATCCACGAGGCCCTGAAGAAGCTCCGGGACATCACCGCCAAGGCGGACGGCATCCTCCAGCGGGTCGATGGGATCCTCCAGCGGGTCGACGGGATGGCCGGCAAGACCGATGAGGAGCTCTACGGCAGGGACGGCGTCCTGCCGCAGTTTCGGAACATCCTCCGCGACTTGCTGACGAAACTGGCAAAGATCGATGCCACGTTCGACAACATCAACAAGATCAGTACCGAGGCGGCCGATTCGACGAAAGATCTGAAGGCGCTCCGGAACGAGCTGGATGAAACGGTCACGGCTATCGGCAACCTGGCCGGCGAGATCGATCGAATGATCCCCTTCAAGACCAGACCGGAGATCAAACTGCCATGAAGAAGTTATTCTGTTTGCTGTTTCCAATCCTTCTGCTGGCAGGTTGCGGCGCCAAGCCCGCACCGGTGTGGATCGCCGCAGGTCATAAGCAGTTGGAGACGTTCAAGCAGGACTTTCTGACCGGCCGCGAGCCGCCCATCACGGAGATCCATTTTCGGAAGGCCGTCGCGGAGATCAAGAAAGGCGGCGATGCGGATCTTCTGGGGAAAGCCTGGCTTACAAGGATGGCGCTGCAGGTTGCCGTTCGGGAGGAGTTGGAAGAAGGCGAGTACCTGAAGACTGAGGCCGTGGAGGCGGTTCCCGCGAATCGGAATTTTTATCGTTTCCTCAAGGGGGATGCGGCGACGGTGGACGTTTCGCTGCTGCCGGACCCCTACCGCCCTTTTTGGATGGCGTTCCGGAGCGGGGATGCAGCGAAGGCGGCCGTCACGATCGCGGCCATCGAAGATCCCCTCCCCCGCCTGATCGCCGCGGGTCTGGCCGTCAGCCACGGGTTGGAGACGGAGGTGATCCTCCGAACAGCCGTCGAGACCGCTTCCCGGAACGGCTGGAAGAGGGCCCTGCTCGCCTGGCTCGAACGGCTG
>CAKKRN010000218.1 GCA_919902745.1 Syntrophaceae bacterium
ATAAAGGAGTGATGCCATGGATTTTGGATTATCGGAAGAGCTGGTGATGTTGCGGGACATGGTGCGTGGATTTGCGGCCGGGAAGATTGCGCCGTTTGCCGATGAGTGGGATGCGAACCACTATTTTCCGTATCAGGAAGTCGTGAAGCCGATGGGAGAGCTGGGCCTGTTCGGAACGGTGATTCCGGAGGAGTACGGCGGCAACAACATGGGATGGCTGGCGGCGGCGATCATCACCGAGGAGATCGCCCGGGCCTCGAGTTCGCTGCGGGTGCAGGTGAACATGCAGGAGATCGGTTGCGCCTATACGATTTACCGTTATGGGTCGGAAGAGCTGAAGAAGAAGTACATCGCGAAACTGGTGAACGCCGAGATCCTGGGGGCCTTTGCGATTACGGAGCCGCAGGCCGGCTCGGATGTGATGGCGATCAAATCCATGGCGGTGGACAAGGGGGACCACTGGCTGCTCAACGGGACGAAGACCTGGATATCGAACGCGACGGTGGGGGGGATCAACATCTACTACGCCTATACGGAGAAGGAGGGAGGGGGAAAGAGCCTTTCGGCCTTCATCCTGGAGTTGGACAAGTTCAACGGGATCACCGTGACCGATCTGGACAAGATGGGCTCCCGTTCTTCGCCGACGGGGGAGATCATCCTGGAGGATACCCGTGTTCCGAAGGAGAACATCCTGGGGAAGCCGGGAGACGGGACGAAGATCGTTTTCGGATCTCTTGCCCAGACGAGGCTGTCGGCGGCGGCGGGCGGCGTCGGACTGGCCCAGGCCTGTCTGGACGTGGTGACGAAGTATGCGATGGAACGGGAGCAGTTCGGTCAGCCGATCGGACAGTTCCAGATGAACCAGGACCTGATCGCGCAGATGGTGTGCGAAATCGAGGCGGTGCGGCTGATGGTCTACAAGGCGGCCTGGCAGAAGGACCAGGGGAACCTGGGGAACAATGCGGAGGTGGCGCAGGCGAAATACCTGGCGGGCGAGTTGGCCTACAAATGCTCCCAGTACGCAATGCGGATCCTGGGCGCCTACGGGTATTCAACGGAATACCCGGTGGCACGGTACTATCGGGATGCCCCGACCTACGCGATGGTGGAGGGGTCGGCGAACATCTGCAAGTTCATCATCGCCCAAGATCAACTGGGTATCCGCAAGGCGAACCGGTA